>JANPKR010000264.1:0-5120 GCA_031426175.1 Hydrogenophaga sp.
GTGGCGGGCGCGACAACGGCGGCGAGGCCGGCCACGCCGCCATGCAACAGCGCCTGCAGGAAGCCCGCTGGTTCATCAAGAACATCCAGCAGCGCTTCGACACCATCCTGCGCGTGTCCAGCGCCATCGTGGAGCGCCAGCGCAATTTCTTCATGCACGGCGAACTCGCCATGCGACCGTTGGTGCTGCGCGAGATCGCCGACGAGCTCGGTCTGCACGAATCCACCATCAGCCGCGTGACCACCGCCAAGTACATGTCCACGCCGTTCGGCACCTACGAGCTCAAGTACTTCTTCGGCTCCTCGCTGGGGACCGAGACCGGTGGCAACGCGTCGAGCACGGCCGTGCGTGCGCTGCTCAAACAATTCATCGCCGCCGAAGAAGCCGCCAAGCCGCTGTCGGACAACCAGCTCTCCGACCTGCTGCGTGAGCAGGGCATCGAGTGCGCGCGTCGCACGGTGGCCAAGTACCGCGAGGCGCTGCGAATCGCGCCCGCGAACCTGCGTAAATCACTTTGAACCAGTTACAAGTTTTTCTGCCCTGCGCCGCCGGCGTGGAGGACATGCTCGCCGCCGAGGTCAAGCGCATCACCGGCGTGGACGCGCCGCACAAGGCGCGCGGCGGTGTTTCACTCAACGCCTCGTGGCGCGACGCCATGCGGCTCAACCTGCACAGCCGCCTCACGCAGCGCGTGCTGGTGCAGCTCTGGCACGGCGGTTACCGCTCGGAACAAGACCTGTACCACGCCGCCAGCGAGGTGGCCTGGGAGATCTGGTTCACGCCGGCGCAAACCATCAAGGTCGAGATCACCGCGCAGCACAGCCCGCTGACCTCTCTGAACTTTGCTGCGCTCAAGGTGAAAGACGCCATCTGCGACCGCTTTCGCGAGAAGCGCGGCGAGCGCCCCAGCGTCAACACCACCTGGCCCGACGTGCGCATCTACGTGCACCTGACCACCGAGACGGTGAGTCTGTACATCGACACCTCGGGCGAGCCGCTGTTCAAGCGCGGCTGGCGCGAAGACAAGGGCGACGCGCCGCTGAAGGAAACCCTGGCCGCGGCCATGATCGCCGCCACCGGCTGGGACGCTTGCGCAGACCAGCCGCTGGACGAGATCGTGCCGCTGTACGACCCCTGCTGCGGCAGCGGTACCGTGGTGATCGAGGCCGCGCAGATCGCGCTCAACATCGCGCCCGGCCTGCTGCGCCGCTTCGCGTTCGAGAAGCTGCTGCCGTTCCAGCCGCACGTGTGGCAACCCATCCTGGATGACGCCGAGCGCCAGCAACGCGAGTGGCCCGAAGGCCACGCACCCATTGTGTTCGGCAGCGACGTGTCCTTTCGCATGGTCGACTTCGCCCAACGCAATGCCGAGCGTGCCGGTGTGGCCCACGCGATCGAGTTGCGTGGTGGTGACGCGCTGCAGCGCATGCCGCCGAGCAGCAAGCCCGGCGTGATGCTGCTCAACCCGCCGTATGGCGAGCGCATTGCGGCCGCCGGTGTGGCGGGGCAGAGTTCGGAAGACCGCGCGAGCGCGCGAGCCCAGCGAGCCGCGCCGCGCGAGCCGCGCACCTTCACGGTCGGCAAAGCCGCGCCGCCCGCACCCGGCCTGGGCCGCGAGAGCGCGCAGATGCCCGACGGTGGCGACGGCAGCGACTTCTTCAACCAGCTCGCGGCCCACTGGAAAAGCCACTACGCCGGCTGGACCGCCTGGCTGCTCACGCCCGACCTCAAGCTGCCCGGCAAGATGCGCTTCAAGGAGTCGCGCCGGGTGCCGCTGTGGAACGGCCCGATCGAATGCCGCCTGTTCCGCTTTGACTTGACGGCACGCAAGCCGCGGCCTGAGCCCGAAGCCGCGGATTGAGCGTGGTCGAGGTGCCCGACACCACTGAGGTGCTGGTGCTCGACACCAACATCGCGCTCGACCTCTTCGTGTTTCAGGACGGCGCCACCGAGGCTTTGCGCACAGCGGTGGAGCGTGCGGACGGTGCCTGGATCGCCACCGCCGCGATGCGCCAAGAACTCGTGCGCGTGCTCGACTACCCGCAGATCGCGCGCCGCCTCAAAGCGCAGACCCGGCCCGCGCAAGACGTGCTCGACGCCTTCGACCGCTGCACGCGCCTCGTGCCCGAGGCGCCCAAGGCCGCCTACACCTGCAAAGACCCCGATGACCAGAAGTTCATTGATCTGGCGTCGGCCCACCGCGCGACACTGGTGAGCAAGGACGACGCGGTGCTGTGCATGGCCAAACGGTTGGCGCGCGTCGGTGTGCGTGTGTGTCGTGAATGGGGTTCGAGTCATGTTGATTGAATTGCGCTGGCCTTTGTTGGCCATGAGTGCCTTGTTCAGTGCAAACGCGTGGGCGGTGCAAAGCTGCGAACTCAACGGCGAAAGCGTGAGCCGCGCCAACGGCCACACCACCGCCGGGAAGAGCGGCGTGATGCGCTGCACCGACGCCAGCGGCCAGGTGCGCCGGCTCGACCAGACGTTGAGAGACGGCAAGTACGTGGGCCCGGTGCTCATGGTGCTGGCCGATGGCGAGCGGCGTGAATACAGCGTCAACGAACGTGGCAACCGCGACGGCGTGGCGCGCACCTATGACGGCAAGGGCACGCTGCGCAAGGAAGAAAACTTCGAAGATGGCACCACCGTGGGGCTGCAGAAGAACTTTGCCGAGGCCGGCCATTTGCAGGAGCTGCACTTCGCCGCTGGCCGGCGCACCGTGCTCACCATCGGCTACCTGGCCGATGGCCGCCTGACCGAGCTGCGCTGCGCCGCCGTGACGCTGGTGCCGCAGGACCGCGAGGTGTGTGGCCATGCGGGGCGCGCCAGCGATGTGACGCTCCACCGCGCAGACGGGCAGCCCGCTGGCACCATGAGCTACCTCAAGGGCCAGATGCAGCGCCAGAGCGTGCTCGACCGGGAAGGCCGGCTCGTGCGCAACGAAGAGCTCAAGGACGGGCGGCGCATCAAGCGGGTGTTCTACCCATCGGGTCAGGTGCGCTCGGAGGCCGATTTCATCGAGCGCGACCCCAACAGCCGCGAAGGCCGCGAAGGGGTGGCTCGCGAGTGGGCCGAGAGCGGCCAGCTCACGCAGGAAACGACCTGGGCCGACGGCTACGAGCAGCGCATCCAGCAGTGGTACCTCAATGGCAAACAGAAAGCCCGTCAGCAGATCCGCCGTGACGGCCGCCACCAGGAGCGCACCACCGAGAGCTTTTGGGACACCGGACTGCCCGCAGCGGTGAACGTGGAGCGCAACGGCCGACTGCTGGGCTGGCAGAAGTACTTCACCGAGGCGGGTGTGCTCTCGACGGAAGACGAACACGGCGAGCGCGGTGTGCTGCTGCGCCGCAAGTCGTACGACGCGCAAGGCGTGTTCGTGCGAGAAGAACGGTTTCTCGAGGACGGCTCGCGCATCTGAACAGCGGCGATCGTGGTGACCACAAAGCGAGGCGAGGTTTGTGCGGAGACCGGGTGGCTCGCGCACCGGCGCTGTGCCGTCGCTGGACGGGAGCCGTGTGAAAACAAAAAAGGGTGGCAGAGCCACCCTTTTTTGAGGCCGACGGTTCCGGAGAACGGTCAGAGCGCCTTTCGCGTGCGACGCGAAGCTGCGGCCAGACCGGTGAGGCTCAGACCCAGCAGGGCGAGGGAGCCAGGCTCTGGGACACCGAGGGGTGGGTTGCCGGCGATCACATAGACCTGGTCGATCACCACGTCTTTGGCCGGTTCCACGTCCGTGTTGAACACGAACTCGACCAAATAGTTGCCCACGGCCAGGTTGGCCGCACCTGCAAAGGTCTGCCATGTCGTGACCGGGCCCGCGCTCACGGCGTAGTCCGCGAGCGGTATGGATGCGATCACACCGGTGAACGTGGCGTCGTAGAGATTGGCATAGCCGTTGGCTGGCGCATAGGCGCTGAAGCCGATCTGGTACCAGCCCGCATCCACGACCGAGATCCACTGTGAAAGGCTTTGGTCGTTGGCAAGATCGCTGACGAAATAGGCGGCGCGCTCGCCCACCGCGTCGGGCGAGTTGGTGGGTGCGTTGTTTTGCGGAACGGCTTCACCCACCGCGCTGACGGGATACGGCGCCGCGGTGTTGTAGAAGATGGCGACGGGTGGGTAGTTTTGGGGGTCGGTGCCGCCAATGCTCCAGCCATTGAGGCCGTTTTCGAAGCTGCCATTGGTGACAAGATTCGGCGCTGCAAGCGCAGCGCTGGTCGCCATGGCCAGTGTCAAGCCTGCAAACACGTTCTTGATTGCTTTCATCGGTTCATTCCATGTGGTTTGGGAACCAAAGGATTAGCAAATGACGTGCCAAAGGAAAATTCCCATGAAAATCAAGGCTTAAAAGTAAACTTTGGAATTACTTTCATGAAAGTGTAAATTTTGTCGACAGCTGGTGGGTTGCCTTCAACCCAACCCGAACTTTTCCGCATGCGCTTGCGGCCAGTACGTGGTGAACACCGCGTGCTGGCCGGTCAGGTCGTGCAACAGAGCCCCGGGCAGGGTTTCGGGCAGCAGGTTGGCGAGCAGGCGCACCTCGTTCTGGTTCACGCGGCGCACCAGGTGGTGGGCGGTGATTTCGGCGGGGTGTTGCAGGCCGGCGGCCTGAATCAGCTCTTGCAGCGCCATGAGCGTGCGCTGGTGGAACTGGAACACGCGCTCGGCCTTGTCGGGCACCACCAGCGCTTGCTGGCGCACCGGGTCCTGTGTCGTCACGCCGGTGGGGCACTGGCCGGTGTGGCAGGTCTGGGCCTGGATGCAGCCCAGAGCAAACATGAAGCCGCGCGCGCTGTTGCACCAGTCGGCGCCGATCGCCATGGCACGCACGATGTCGAAGGCGCTGATCACCTTGCCGGCGCAGCCGATCTTGATGCGGTCGCGCAGGTTCACGCCCACCAGCGTGTTGTGCACCAGGCGCAGACCTTCCTGCAGCGGTGCACCCACATGGTCGGTGAATTCGAGCGGTGCCGCACCGGTACCGCCCTCGGCGCCGTCGACCACGATGAAATCCGGCGTGATGCCGGTTTCCAGCATGGCTTTGGCCATGGCGAACCATTCCCACGGGTGACCGATGCACAGCTTGAAGCCCACCGGTTTGCCGCCGGAGAGTTCAC
>JANPKR010000265.1:0-7961 GCA_031426175.1 Hydrogenophaga sp.
GACACGATCTCGCCACTGGCGTGGTGCCGCTCGGCGTGCACGATCAGCGTTGAAATCAACAGTGGTTGGCTTTGCATCTGGCCCAGCATGGAAATCTCCTGTGTGGTTTTGGTGGTTTTGACGATCGGGCGATCATGCCGCTGACACCTCCGTTACCCCAACCGGGTTGGCCCCGTTAGCCCTGTCGATCGTGTGTGCAAGTCGTGTGGGTGACAATCTTCAGATGAGTTCTTCCCTGGTCTGGTCCCACCGCTTCGCCGATCTCGGCCCCGATTTCCACACCGAACTGCAGCCCACCCCCCTGCCCGATCCGCACTGGGTGGGCCGAAGCCGAGACGTGGCACGCGAACTCGGACTGGATGACGCGTGGATACAGGGCGACGAAGCGCTGCAGGCCTTCACCGGCAACGCCGTGTTGCCTGGCTCGCGCCCGCTGGCCAGCGTCTACAGTGGTCACCAGTTCGGCCATTGGGCGGGTCAGTTGGGCGACGGCCGCGCCATCCTGCTGGGGGAACTGCCCGGACCAAGCGGGCCGCTGGAAGTGCAGCTCAAGGGCGCCGGCCTCACGCCCTACTCCCGCATGGGCGATGGCCGAGCCGTGCTGCGCAGCTCCATCCGGGAATTCCTCTGCAGCGAAGCCATGCACGCGTTGGGCATTCCCACCAGCCGCGCGCTGTGCGTCATCGGCTCACCCGGCAAGGTGCGCCGCGAAGAGATCGAAACCGCTGCCGTGGTCACCCGCGTGGCGCCCTCGTTCATCCGGTTCGGCCACTTCGAGCACTTCTCGCACAGCGGCCGGCACGATCAGTTGCGCACCCTGGCCGATTTCGTTATCGACCACTTCTACTCCGCTTGCCGCGAAGCACCGGGCAATCCGTACGCCGCGCTGCTCGAAGCCGTGAGCGCGCGCACCGCCGAGATGGTGGCGCAGTGGCAGGCTGTGGGCTTTTGCCACGGCGTGATGAACACCGACAACATGAGCATCCTCGGGCTGACGATCGACTACGGTCCGTTCCAGTTCCTCGACGCTTTTGTCCCCGGCCACATCTGCAACCACTCGGACACCGGCGGGCGCTACGCCTACAACCGCCAGCCCAACATTGCCTACTGGAACCTGTTCGCGCTCGGCCAGGCCCTGCTGCCGCTGATGGACGAGCAGCAGCAGGCGCTGGATGCGCTGGAGCCCTACAAGGCGCGCATGCCTGCCGCGCTGCAGCGGCGCATGAACGCCAAGCTGGGCCTCTTGAGCATGCAAGACGGCGACGCCGAGCTGACCGAAGCCCTGATGAAGTTGATGGCCGCCGATGCGGTGGACTTCACGATCTTCTGGCGCCGGCTGAGCCACGCGGTGGGGGGCAACCTGGAGCCCGTGCGCGACCTGTTCCTGCAACGCGAAGCCTTCGATGCGTGGGCAGTGAGGTGGCAAGAGCGCCTGCAGGCGCAGCCCGGCTTCGATGCCACCGCCACACAAGCTCAGATGCTGCGCATCAACCCACACGTGGTGCTGCGCAATCACCTGGGCGAAATCGCCATCCAGCGCGCCAAACAAGGTGACTTCAGCGAGCTGGCGCGGTTGCAAAACGCACTGGAGCACCCATTTGACGAAAGCCCCGGTCAAGAAGACCTGGCCGCCTTCCCGCCCGACTGGGCCAGCCAGATCGAAATCAGCTGCTCGTCCTGAGCGCCTTCACAGGAGATCCGCATGAACTTCCCCGTCCAGAAAACCGAAGCGCAGTGGCGCGACCTGCTGGCCGCCAAAGGCGCCGAGCCACGCGCCTTCGACGTGACACGCCACGCCCACACCGAGCGGCCCTACACCGGCAAGTACGAGCAGGTCTGGGCCGATGGCAGCTACCACTGCATCTGCTGCGGCAACACCCTGTTCGACGCCAAGACCAAGTTCGACGCCGGCTGCGGTTGGCCCAGCTTCTCGCAAGCCCTGCCCGGCGCCATCACCGAAATCACCGACCGCACGCACGGCATGGTGCGGGTGGAGACCGTGTGCAGCCAGTGCGGCGCGCACCTGGGCCATGTGTTCGACGATGGCCCCACAGACACCGGCTTGCGCTACTGCATGAACTCGGCTTCACTGGAGCACTCCCCCACCAAGGACACGCCATGAAAGCCAACACCATCCTGCAGACCATCGGGAACACGCCGCACGTGCGCGTGCAGCGGCTGTTTGGCGACGCCACGCAACAGGTGTGGATCAAGTCCGAGCGCAGCAACCCGGGCGGCTCGATCAAGGACCGCATCGCCCTGGCCATGGTGGAGGCGGCCGAGCAGAGCGGCGCGCTTCAACCCGGCGGCACCATCGTCGAACCCACCTCGGGCAACACCGGCATTGGCCTGGCCATGGTGGCCGCGGTCAAGGGCTACAAGATCATCCTCGTCATGCCCGACAGCATGTCCATCGAACGGCGCCGCCTCATGCTGGCCTACGGCGCCAGCTTCGACCTCACGCCACGAGAGAAGGGCATGAAAGGCTCGATCGCGCGAGCCGAAGAAATCGTGGCCAGCACACCTGGCGCCTGGATGCCTCAGCAATTCAACAACCCGGCCAATGTGGCCGTGCATGTGCAGACCACCGCCGAAGAAATTGCGGCCGACTTCCCTGACGGCCTGGACGCCATCATCACCGGCGTGGGCACGGGCGGTCATATCACCGGTGTGGCCCGTGTGCTCAAGGCGCGCTGGCCCCAGCTCAAGGTGTACGCGGTCGAGCCCTCCGCCTCGCCCGTGATCTCCGGCGGTGCGCCCTCGCCCCACCCCATCCAGGGCATTGGCGCGGGCTTCATTCCCAACAACCTCGACGTGAGCGTGCTTGATGGGGTGATCCAGGTTGACGCCGAGCCGGCGCGCGAGATGGCACGCCGCAGCGCGCGAGAAGAAGGCATGCTGGTCGGCATCTCCTCCGGCGCCACGCTGGCCGCCATCGCGCAAAAACTTCCCGATCTGCCGGCCAACGCCGTGGTGCTGGGCTTCAACTACGACACCGGCGAGCGCTATCTGTCGGTGGACGGTTTCCTCCCGGCCTGACCCCATGAAAAACCTGCACGACATCCGCCTCTCCATGCTGGACCTGGTCGCTGTGCGCGAAGGACGGAGCGTGGGCGACGCGCTGACTGTTGCGTTGCGCACCGCGCAGCACGCCGAGTCGCTCGGCTTCACGCGCTACTGGCTGGCCGAGCACCACAACATGAGCGGTATCGCCTGCTCGGCAACAGCCGTGCTGGTGGGTCATATCGCAGGGGGTACGAAACGCATGCGCGTGGGCTCGGGCGGCGTCATGCTGCCCAACCACGCACCACTGGTCGTGGCCGAGGCCTTCGGCACGCTGGCCGAGCTCTACCCCGGGCGCATCGACCTCGGCCTGGGCCGCGCGCCCGGCACCGACCCCATGACCATGCGCGCCCTGCGTCGCAACCGCATCGAAAGTGAAGAAGACTTTCCGCGCGACGTGGCCGAGCTGCAGCATTTGCTGGGGCCTGCGCAGCCCGGCCAACGCGTGATCGCCAACCCAGGCACCGGCACCAACGTGCCGATATGGCTGCTGGGATCGAGCCTGTTTTCGGCACGGCTCGCCGCCGAGCGCGGACTGCCTTTCGCTTTCGCCTCTCACTTTGCGCCGCGCATGCTGTTGCAGGCGCTCGACGTGTACCGCAGCCACTTCAAGCCGTCGGCCCAGTTGGCCCAGCCCTACGTCATCATCGGCGTGCCACTGATCGCCGCACCCACCGACGACGAGGCCGAGTATCTGGCCAGCAGCACCTACCAGCGCGTGCTGGGCATCCTCACCGGCCAGCGCGGCCAGCTGCCACCGCCGGTGCAGGGTTTCATGCAGCGCTTGCACCCGCAGGAACAGGCCGGCATCGCCGATTTCCTGGCCGCTGCCGTGATCGGCGGTCCGGACACGACGCGCGAAGGCCTGCAGGCCCTGGCCGACGCGACGCAAGCCGACGAATTCATGATCATCTGCGACGTCTACGAGCCCGCCTTGCGCCTGCGCTCGCTGGACATCGCGGCCGAGGCCATGGCCGCGTCCGAACCACTCACCGCTTGATCATCTCCATGATCTGACCCGCGTCCAGCGTGGCGGCCTTCTGCCGGATCTGCGGCAGGTACTGCGTCTGCATCTGTTTGGCCGGGCCAAGCAGGCTTTGGAAAGTCTCCTGGAGAAGCGCTGTGCTCATGACCCGCCCACCGGCGTAGTAGCGCTTGGCCACCTGGCCCAGTGCGTAGGTGGTGGCAAACGAGAACGCCATGCCGGTGGCCGCGCTGCCCACACCACCAATGGCGCGGCCCGCCACCTTGCCCAGCAGACCGCCCAGCAGCTTGCGACCGAACTGCTCCAGGTACTGGGAGGTGAGGCCCACGCCCACCGCTGCAATGAACTCGCGGATGTGGCCCTGGTCCAGCTCCACGCCGTGCGCCTTGCCGATGGCGTAGACCATCTTCACCTGCAGCGGAATGATGGCCATGGAGGCCCAGGACTGCGGAAGCAGTTCGAGGGCACCGTTGAGCAGCGCGTGGTTCAGGATCGATTTGTCGAGATCAACCCCGGACGTCACGGAGGCCGCCACCACCGGCGCCGCAGCCACCGCAGCCGGCACCGCGACCGGCACGGCCTTCTCCGCCGCATCCACGATGGCATCGGCCTCGCGCTCGAAGGCTGCCGCGGCCGCCGGGTCGAGTTTCAGATGCGCTTTCAGTTCCGCCAGGAAGGCGCGTTCAGGCTCACTCTGTCGGCCATCGGCATCGCAGACGCAAACCGCCATCTCGTAAGCCAGCTGGCGCTGCCCGGCGTCTTGAAGGCTGGACGCCGCTGTGGCCAGGGACACGCGCTTGAGCAGCACGTC
This sequence comes from Hydrogenophaga sp., assembly GCA_031426175.1. Classification (GTDB taxonomy): domain Bacteria; phylum Pseudomonadota; class Gammaproteobacteria; order Burkholderiales; family Burkholderiaceae_C; genus Hydrogenophaga. The sequence goes on from JANPKR010000265.1 coordinate 4,860, forward strand.
CTGGTAGAGGCGCGGCAGGCCGGCACCGGCGTTTTCATCTCCCAGCGAATCGGCCATGCGCCGGATCGCCTCGCGTTCGCTGTCGGCTTTGTGGCCATCGGCAAAACCCGCCAGCAAGGCGATGGTGAGGATGGATTGTTGTTCTTGAGGGGACATGTCGGTGTTGCTCCTGGAGGCCGAGAGTGGATGCACGAGAGGGTATGGAGCACCCATTGTGGTGCCGAGTTCCTCGGCTTGACCCCTCTCAACGGCGACCGGAGTGCACAGCGGATAATCCCGGCATGCGTTTCCTCATCGACTTTTTCCCCATCGCCCTGTTTGTCATCGCTTACAAGATGGCCGACATCTACACCGCCACCGCTGTGCTGATGGCGGCCACGGTGGTGCAGACCGGCATCATTTACGGCATCGACCGCAAACTGCAGACGCTGCAGAAGGTCACGCTGTTGCTCATCCTGGTGTTTGGTGCCCTCACCCTGTTCCTGCAGGACGAGCGCTTCATCAAGTGGAAGCCCACCGTGCTGTACGCGAGCATGGCCATCGTGCTGGCGGCCGCGCTGTGGATCTGGAAAAAGAACTTCCTGAAGCTCCTGCTGGGCAGCCAGCTCAGCCTGCCCGATGGCGTGTGGGCCAAACTCACTGTGGCCTGGGTGGGCTACTTCCTGTTCATGGCAGCCATCAACGGCTACGTGGCGGCTTACTACTCCACCGAAGACTGGGTCAACTTCAAGCTGTGGGGCTATGTGTTCCCGGTGGTCTTCATCGTCGGCCAGGGGTTGTACATCTCGCGCTACCTCAAAGACGATCCGGTGGAAAAATCATGAGTGAAATGTCCATCCCCAACGCCGCCGCCATCGAGGCGCAACTGCGCGCCGTGCTGGCCCCCACCGAGCTCGAAGTGCTGGACGAAAGCGCGGCCCATGCGGGGCATTCCGGGTCCAACGGGATGGGTTTCGGTACCCACTTCCGAGTGCGCATCGCGGCCCCTGGCTTTGCCGGTTTGAGCCGGGTGGCGAAACACCGCCTTGTGTATGATGCGCTGCAAAAATTCACCGACGCGGGGCTGCACGCGCTGGCCATTGAAATCAAGGCCTGACGCGGCTTCCCAGCCCACTGCAACGTTCTGATACGAGTCTGCTGAACCCTGTTGGCACCCGCAGCTCCAACCCCTTTTCAACCCCGAGGAACACCATGAAATTTTCCCGCTCAGCCCTGACCGTGGCCGTGCTTGTTGCCGCTGCCTTCAGCGCCTCCGCCCAGAACATCGCCATCGTCAACGGCAAGGCCGTGCCCACCGCCCGTCTGGACGTGCTGGCACAGCAGATCGCTGCCAGCGGCCGACCGGTGGACGACACGGTGCGCGCCCAGCTCAAGGAAGAAGTGGTGCTGCGCGAGGTGTTCATGCAGGAAGCGCAGAAGCGCGGCATCGGCACCACCGACGAGTTCAAGAACCAGCTCGAGCTGGCCCGCCAGACCATCATGATCCGCGCCTTGTTCGCCGACTTCCAGGCCAAGAACCCTGTGACGGACGCCGACATCAAGGCCGAGTACGACAAGTTTGTGGCGGCCAATGGCGGCAAGGAATACCGCGCCCGCCACATCCTGGTGGAGAAAGAAGAAGAAGCCAAGGCGATCATTGCCTCGCTCAAGGGCAAGGGCAAGTTCGAAGACATCGCCAAGAAGCAGTCCAAGGACCCGGGGTCCGGCGCCAACGGTGGCGATCTGGACTGGGCCGCCGCTGCCAGCTATGTACCCGAGTTCTCCGAGGCCATGGTCAAGCTTGAAAAGGGCCAGACCACCCAGGTGCCTGTGAAGACCCAGTTCGGCTGGCACATCATCCGCGTGGACGACGTCCGACAGGCCGAGCTGCCCAAGATGGAAGACATCAAGCCGCAGATTGCGCAACAGATGCAGCAGCAAAAGCTCACCGAATTCCAGAAGGGCTTGCGCGAAAAGGCCAAGATCGAATAACTGGCCCCTGTGCCTCACTCGAAAAGCGCGGACTTCCGCGCTTTTTTCGTTTCAGGACACCTGAATGCCCAGCCAGATGAGCGCCATCAGCACCGGCTGGTGCAGCAGGTAATAGCTCAGGCTCCAGCGCCCCAGCCACACCAGCGCCTTGCGCCCACCCCGGGCGGGTGCAACGCTTCCCAACCACTGAGGCCGCTCGCGCACCGCCCAGCGCCCGGCCGCCGCGCCCCACCACATCACACCCAGCCAAGGCAGCAGAGGCACGTAGTCCTCGGTCACAGGTTTGCGGCTGATGAGACCGAGCCAATTGAGCCAGGGCGTGTTGAGCACCTCCAGCGCAGGGACCGACTGGATCAACAGCGGCGCCCCGAATATGGTGCCGATGGCCAGTGCGCCCAGCGGCCACAGCCATGGCCCCCACCCCGCAGTCAAGCGAACCACAATCAACATCACAACGATGCCGTGAAGCACGCCGAAGTAGATGAAGCTCTGAGGAAACACCAGCAGCGAGCCGGCGGTGACCAGCAGGGCCGCGCCAGCCACCTGCAGCCAGCGGCGCCAGAAACGCGCCCAGCTTTGACCCTGATGCAAGGCCACCGCCTGCGACAAGCCAGCGGTGAACAGGAACAGGCTCACGATGGCGGTGCGCTGCCATGTCCAGAACGGGTCGCGGTAAAAGTCTTCCCGGATCAGGCGAAAGAAATTGAGGTCGAAGCAGAAGTGGTAGGCCGTCATCCACAGCATGGCGGCAGCGCGCAGCAAGTCGATGCGGTCCAGGCGTTGATTCATGGTCGCGTTCGTAAAGAGGTCAGGCACAGCGCTGAATGTCCAACAAGATCTGGCTGAGCGCCGCCGGCTCGCTGACCATGGGATCGTGACCGGTGGCCATCTCCACCACGTTCCAGCCGGGCTCGTTGCGAACACGCACGCGAGATGGCGCAATGGTGGCCAGCGCCGGTTGCGTGCAGTCGATGAACGTGCGTGGCACCTCAGCCACACGCTCGGCATCGAAGTCCAGCGCTTGCTGGTACAGCTTGAAGGGCTGGGGCGTCTGTCGCCGGTTCACCCAGTCGCGGTCAGCGCCGCTCAGACCAAACAGGCTGGCGTCGGGCGGAGGAAAACTCAAGCCAC
>JANPKR010000266.1:0-3882 GCA_031426175.1 Hydrogenophaga sp.
GAGGTGCTCACGCGCGAGCAGGTGCGCCAGCGTTCCGAAATCGCGGTGGCCTCGGCGTCGACCTTCTTCGGCAACCAGCCCAACCGGCCCGTGGACGCGGGCCTGCTGTCGATCGCCACGCAGTCGCGACTGGAATTGGACGGCACCATCACCGGTCGGGCGGCGGCTGGTGGCCGGGGCGCTGCGGTGGACATCAACGCACCCAACCTGGTCATTGCCGGCCCGGGCACCACGGGTGTTGCACCCGGCGCCACCGTGCTCGATGTGGCGCGTCTGAACGCCTTGAATGCCGACAGCCTGCTGCTGGGCGCCACGCGCAGCAGCACCACCGGTGCCTCGGGCACCACGACCGCGCTGGACGTGGGCGCCAGCACCGTCACGCTCGCCAATGACCCCCAGACCACGCTGCGGGCGGGCGAGGTGATGCTGGCCGCCACCGACACCGTGACCCTGCGCGCAGGCAGCGCCATCGACGCGCAGGGCGCTGATGGCGATGCCGGCGCCTACACCACCGCCGGCAACGGCGCGTTTGTGCGTGCTGCGTCCACCACGGCCACTTTCAGTCGCACCGGTTCGCCCGACCGCAGCGTCGGCGCGTTGGCCGGTGAGGCCGGCAGCCTGGTGCAGGCGGCCAAGGCGATCACGCTGGACGCCACGCAAGACACGCGCTTCAACGGCCAAGCCCTTTTCCGCATGGATGGGCAAGTGGTGGCCGGGAAGCTGGGTGTGGGAGCATCCCGCGTGAATCTGGGCTCGCCCACCAGCGCGGTGGATGGCATCACGTACAGCCAGGCCGACCTGAACGCGCTGCTGGGGCTGGAAGCGTTCAGCCTCACCAGCTATTCCACCGTCGATGTGTACGGCAGTGTGGAGGTGGGCGGCGTCGATGCGAACAGCCGCCCCACGCTCAAGAACCTGACGCTGCAGAGCGCCGGCCTGCGCGGTATGGGCGCAGCGGGCGACACCGCCCAACTGCGGGCAGAGACACTCACGCTGTCCAACAGCGCCGGCGCCACCTACACGGCACCTGGCACCCCCGGCGCAGGCAGCCTGGTGGTGCAGGCCGACACGCTGGTGCTTGGCGAAGGCAGCAAGACCCTCGGCAGCTTCGGCAGCGTGGCGATCACGGCTGGCCAGGTGCTCGGACGCGGTGAAGGCGGCACCGACTTGCAGAGCCCCACCACGCTGGCCACGGCCCGTCTGGGCGGTGAGAGCGGCGCGCGCCAGACACTCAACGGCGGAGCCGGCACGCTGGCCCTGAGCTCGACCGTGCCCGCACAACCGCTGCCTGCCAGCAGTGGTCTGGGCGCGGGCTGGACGCTCAACGCCGGGGACATCTCTTTCGACACCGCCGCCGATCTTGCCAGTGGTTCACTGACGCTGAATGCCGCCACCGGCAACGTGGCGCTGGGGGCAAACGCCAACGTCAGCGTGGCTGGCCGCAACGTGGCCTTCTTTGATGAGACCCGTGGCACGGCCGGCGGCACCGTCGCCTTGAACAGCACCAACGGCAGCGTGGTGCTGGATGCAGCCACTCGCGTGAATGTGTCGGGCGCCGCAGGCGCCGACGGCGGCACGCTCAAGGTGAATGCGGTGAACGGCACCGCCACGCTGGTGGCTGGCAACCTGATCGGCCAGACCGTCGCAGACGCCGCCGGCAAGACCGGCGAGGGCGCGCGGGCGCGCATCGATGTGGGCACCCTGGCCAATGCGTCGGACATGAGCGCAGCGCTGCAGGGCGGCGGGTTCTCGGGTGAACGATCTCTGCGCGCCCGCACCGGGGACATTGCACTCGCAGCAGGTGACATCGTGCACGCACAGGAGGTGACCATCAGCGCAGACACAGGGACGTTAAGGGTGTCTGGCATGGTTTCGGCGACAGGTGCACAAGCAGGCGACGTACGTCTTTACGGCAAGGCAGTCGTGCTAACGGGTACTGGGCGCGTAGAAGCCAGAGCCACCCGAATCGGTGGCGAAGGGGGTCAGGTGGAAATCGGGGCGGCCACTGAGGCCGTGGAATTGACCGGTGCGTTCGACCGCACCACCACCGCAGCGCAGATCACCCGCGGCATTGACCTGCAGGCTGGCTCGGAGATCGATGTGTCGGGCGGTGCCGGCGGCGAGGGTGGTGCGGTACGCCTGAGGGCGCAGCGTCAAGAAAATGACGTGATGGTGAAAAAAGTGTCAAGCACCGTCACTGGTGCGCAAGCATTCACGCTCGAAGCAGTGAAGGTGTACAGCGGCAAGGACACGCTGGACGTCACCGGCAGCAGCACCGGCACCAATTTGAGCCTTGTCACCATCAACAAGGACAACACGGACTTCGCCAATGCTGACGGAGCCGACAGTGACACATTGGCCAGTGACTCGGAGAACTTCAACAAAATTCGAGGGGATCTTGGCCAGGGAGGGAGTGGGAACTTCCGCATGGTCTCGGGTGTGGAGGTGCGCTCCACCGGAGACCTGACGCTGGGTCCAGTCGTTTCAGTAGCCAACACCGGCTTAACCGACTGGAACCTCAAAGACAGTGCGGCCGGCGGTCAAGCCGGCGTGCTCACGCTGCGCGCCCAAGGCAACCTGAACATCAACAGCAACCTGTCCGATGGTTTCCAAACCGCCACGGCGCCTTACGTCATCACCGTACCGAACCCCACCCCTCTTGTGGACCGCAACCTGCGGGGTGGCCAGAGCTGGACCTACCGCCTGGTTGCGGGCGCCGACGCGGGTGCTGCGAACCCCATGACCACCAACTCGGCGATCTCCAAAGACTTGAACTTGGCGGCAGGCAAGCTGGTGCGCACCGGCAGCGGCGACATCCGCATGGCAGCCAGCGGCAATATCGATCTGAAGTCCAATTCTTCGGCGGTGTACACCGCAGGCCGCCAGGCGATCCCGCAGTCGGGCTTCACCAACCCAATTGCCACACAGCGCGCCTTCTTCACAGAAGGCGGTGGCGATATCGAGATGACCGCTGGAAACGACATCAAGGGTGTGGCCTCGACCCAGCTGTATTCCGACTGGTTGTTCCGTCAGGGCCGTGTGGGCAGCGACGGCGATACCTATGCCAGCGGCGACCAGACCGCCTGGTGGGTGCGCTTTGACCTGTTCAAGCAGGGTGTGGGTGCCTTGGGGGGGGGTGATGTGACCGTGCGCGCCGGCAACGACGTGAGCAACCTGTCGGTCAGTGCACCCACGCAGGGGCGAACGGCTGCAGCCACCGCCAGTGCGAACGGCCTGGTCAAGACCGGTGGCGGCAACGTGACCGTGGAAGCCGGTGCCGACGTCGTGGGTGGCCAGTTCCATGCCGATGAAGGGCAGTTGCGCATGGTGGCCGCTTCGGGTGTGGATCAAGCCATTCTGGCGCTGGGCAATGCGCAGGCCACGGTGCGTGGCAGGGACGACGTGGTCATTCGTGCGGTGATCAACCCCCACCTGGTGGCTCAGATCAGCACTGGAAACACCAGCTCGACCACCAGCAACGTTGGCAACTTTGTCACTCCTCAACAGGCCCGCAAGTCCCTGTTCTCCACCTATGGCGACAACAGTGCGGTTGGTCTGAGCAGCCTGCTGGGCGATGTGGTCCTGTACAGCCAGGAAGGTAACGACACCAAAGGCGTGCCTGTCCTGGGTTATGCGCAGTTGTCGACCAATCCCTCCGGATTTGATTCGTCCACGACGGGGTCTTTTCTAAGCGGTCTCATGAATGTGTTGCCCGCAAGGCTCGCAATGACCTCGTTCAGCCGCAACGTCGAGGTGGATGGCTTTGGCGGTACCTTGAACATGCTGCCTTCCGCCACCGGTCAGCTGGAGCTGCTGGCGCAGGACTCGGTGCGGCTGAACACCCGTCTGGTCATGAGCGACAAGGATCCGGCCTCCATCCCC
>JANPKR010000267.1:0-3316 GCA_031426175.1 Hydrogenophaga sp.
GTAGCCGCGCAACAGCGTGGCCTGGCGCTCGGTCCACACCTTCAGCGGTGAGCCCTCGGGCATCCAGATGCCGGCGTACTTGGCCGCCGACTTCTTGGGCCGCACGCGAAGGATGATCCCGTGCAGGATCAGCATCCAGACGAAGCGCGGAATCTCCACCACGCGCTGGTCGCCCAGGAACTCGGCAAGGTAGCGGCGCAGGGCGGGGGCAGTGGGTTCGTCGGGGGTGCCCAGGTTGCACAGCAGCACTGCGGTGCGAGCGGCTTGGCCGTGTTTGAAGGGCGGTTCGGTGTGGAAGGGCATGCGCTATTCTCTCGCAAGCATGAAAACCCCCATGAGTACAGACCAGCCCGCCCCGCCCATTGCGCTGGACCCGACCCGCATCCGCGCTATCAGCATCGATCTGGACGACACGCTCTGGCCCATCTGGCCCACGATCGAGCGAGCCGAAGCCATGCTGGCCAACTGGCTGGTGCAGCACGCGCCCGCCACCGCCAGGTTGTATGCCACGCCCGGGGCGCTGCGCGAGGCGCGCAACCACCTGCAGACCCTGCGGCCGGATCTGGCCTACGACCTCAGCGCCTTGCGCCGCGAGTCGATCCGCTACGTGTTGCAGCGCGCGGGCGACGACCCCGCGCTGGCCGAGCCGGCGTTCGACGTGTTTTTTGACGAGCGCCAGCGCGTGCAACTGTTCGAAGACGCCATGCCCGCGCTGGAGTGGCTGAGCACGCGATTTCCGGTGGTGGCGGTGTCCAACGGCAACGCCGATGTGCACCGCGTGGGTCTGGGGCACCATTTCCACGCCGCCTTCAGCGCCCGGGAGTTCGGCGTGGGAAAACCCGATCCCCGCATCTTCCATGCTGCGGCCGACGCGGCCGGTGTGGACGCTGCCGAGGTGCTGCACATTGGTGACGATCCCCATCTGGATGTGGTGGGTGGACTGGGTGCCGGCATGCAGGTAGCCTGGGTCAACCGCACCGGCATGGCGTGGGAGCACGCGCCGCTGCAGCCTCACACGACTGTGGTCGATCTGATGGCCCTGTGCCAACAGATCGGCTGATCCTTGTCTTCTCTTTTTCTGTTGCCCATGAGCCTCACGATTTATGGCATTCCGGCGTCCCGCGCCGTGCGTCCCCTGTGGGCGGCCACCGAACTCGGCCTCGATTTCCACCACGAGAAGCTGGACTACCAGGGCGGCGGCACCCGCACACCAGCGTTTCTGGCCATCAACCCCAACGGTCGCGTGCCAGCGGTGGTCGATGCGCGGCCCGAGGGAGATGTGGTGGTATGGGAAAGCATGGCGTGTGCGCTGTACATCGCGCGCCACCACGGCCCCGCAGACGGCGTAAGCATCTCGCCAGCCACGCCTCGCGAGGATGCCGAGGCCTTGCGCTGGAGCTTCTGGGCCATGACGGAGACCGAGGCCGACGCGCTGACCGTGCTCATGCACCGCATGGTGATGCCTCAGGAAAGACGCAAACCGGAGCTGGCCGAGGCCGCCGAGCGCCGCTTGGCGGTGCCGCTGCGCGTGATCGAACAGCACCTGCAAGCGCAGAAGGACGCAGGCCAGGCGTTTCTCGCAGCTGCGCGGTTCACCGTGGCCGATCTCTGTGCGGCCAGCGTGCTCAACTGGGCACGCCCTTCGCAGACATTGATGGCCGACCATCCGCTCACGCACGACTGGATCCTGCGCTGCATGGCGCGGCCAGCTTATGTTCAGGTGCGCGAGTTCGACTGAACGTCGACGTTCAGAAACCCAGCAGCTGACGTTTGACGATCCAACCGCTCAGGCTCTGGCCAGGCGGGCCGCCGCCACGCCGCTGCGCACGGCCGCTTCAAGCGTGGCCGGGTAGGGTCCTTGCACGTAGTCGCCCGCAGCGAACAAGCCGGGCGCCATCAGCGCGGCTGGGCGCTCCAGGGCGGGCGTGCAGGCGAAGGTGGCGCGTTTCTCCACCACCGTGATCAGAGGCTGCAGGGTCAGGCCGAGCTGACGCTGGCCCTGCTGCAACACGCGCGCCTGCAGCTCGTCGCGCTCGCCGCTGCTAGCGCTCACCACAAAGGCCAGCACGCCACTGTCGTCCGGGTTGAGCTGCCCCCGGTCGAACACGAACTGCGCGGGCGCGGCGTGTTCGTCGGGTTCGGCACGCAAGGCCAACATGGGTGCGGATAGCCGCGCACCAGGTGCCCAGGCGTAGACGGTGGTGATGGCCGTGAAGTCCAGGGCGTGGGCTGACAGGGCCCAGCTGGCCATCATCTCGTTGTCCTCGGCGTGGGCCAGCAAGGTCTGCGCGGCCACGCTGGCCGGTGTTGCCCAGACCACGCGGTCGAAGGCTTCGTCAATGCCGTCGCCCGTCAGGCGCCATCGGCCTGCGTGGCTCTGCAGACCTGCGATGCGGGCGCCTGTGTGAATGCGTGTGGTGTTGCCGTGGTGGCGCCGGAGCCACTGCGCGGCAGCCGCCGGAAACAGGCGTGTGAGATCGGTGCGCGGCAGCAGCAGGCTCGATGCGCTGAAACCCGCCGAGCCCTGGCCGAACAACGCGTCGCGCATGACGCGCAGGAACACCTCTGCGCTCGCGTTTGAAGAGGGGAGGTTGAGCGCCGAGACGCACAGCGGCTCGATCAGCTCCTGCACCACGCGCTCTGGCAAGTTCTCGCACAGACTTTCAACCGTGGCGGTGGGCTCGCAGCGAAAGCCCGCCATCTGCCAGCCCAGCGAGGTCCGGATCAGCGCCAGGCGCTCGCTCCAGCGCCAGCCGCGCGCGGTGGCAATTGCTGCCAGCGCATCGAGCGGCGCTGGCCAGCGCGCTGCCCAGGCCGGGGTCTGCAGACCCGTGCCATCGGGGTAGGGCAGCGAGAGCGGCAGAGCCATCAGCACCTGCGGCAGGTCCAGCCCCACGCGTTGCATCAAGGTCAGGGTTTCGCTGTAGGCGCCGATCAAGATGTGCTGGCCGTTGTCCAGCGTGAGGGGGCCTCCGTCGGGTTTCTGGGTGCACAGCCCGCGGGCGCGGCCGCCAAGGGTGCGAGTGGCTTCGAAGACCGTGACATCCATGCCCAGTCCCGCAGCCTCCACCGCCGCAGCCATGCCGGCCCAGCCTGCGCCGACGATGGCGACTTTCATGGAATGAGTGGAGAACGGTCGCAGCGCCGGGCCGCCCCAAGCAAGACCAGCCCCCTTGGGGGGCAGCGGACCACGCGCAGCGGGGGAGCGTGGGGGCATGCTCAGCCTGCTCAAAATCTGCCCTGCACGGTGGAGATCGTCAGCAGCCGCACCGGCGCGCCGTCCACTTCGCCCTCCACCGTGGCATCGACCCGGCGA
>JANPKR010000268.1:0-3164 GCA_031426175.1 Hydrogenophaga sp.
CGCTTTTCGCAGTGCCCGCACTGGCGCCGGCGGCGGATGAAATCCGCGTCTTCTGAGACGCGGGTTTCCACGACCTGGGTTTCAAGGTGGCCGCAGAAGGGGCATTTCATCGCGCGATGTCGCCCGCTGGCGTTACCTGTACACCGGGAAGCGCGCGGTCAAGGCGTTGACCTTGGCGCGCACTGCTGCAATGTTCACCGCGTCGCGCGGATTGTCCAGCACATCGGCAATCAGGTGCGCTGTGGCTCGGGCTTCTTCGTCCCTGAAGCCGCGTGTGGTCATGGCCGGGGTGCCGATCCGCACGCCGCTGGTCACCATCGGCTTTTCAGGGTCGTTGGGGATCGCATTCTTGTTGATCGTCATGTGGGCGCTGCCCAGCACCGCCTCGGCTTCCTTGCCGGTGATGCCCTTGGCGCGAAGGTCGACCAGCATCACATGACTTTCAGTCCGGCCGCTGACGATACGCAGTCCACGCGAAACGAGCGTTTCGGCGACGATGCGTGCATTTGTCAGCACTTGCTGCTGGTAAGTCTTGAACTCGGGTGCAAGTGCTTCCTTGAACGCCACGGCCTTGGCCGCAATCACATGCATCAGCGGGCCGCCCTGCAGGCCGGGGAAGATGGCACTGTTGATCGCTTTCTCGTGCTGGGCCTTCATAAGGATGATGCCGCCGCGCGGTCCACGCAAGCTCTTGTGGGTGGTTGACGTGACCACGTCTGCGTGAGGTACGGGGTTTGGGTAAACGCCGGCGGCGATCAAACCAGCGTAGTGCGCCATGTCAACCAGGAAGATCGCTCCCACGTCTTTGGCCACCTTGGCGAATCGCTCGAAGTCGATGCGCAGGCTGTAAGCAGATGCTCCCGCAATGATGAGCTTGGGTTTCGTCTCGTGGGCCTTGCGCTCCATGGCGTCGTAGTCGATCTCTTCCTTGTCGTTGAGGCCGTAGGAGACGACGTTGAACCACTTGCCGCTCATGTTGAGCGCCATGCCGTGGGTGAGGTGGCCGCCCTCAGCCAGGCTCATGCCCATGATGGTGTCGCCGGGCTTCAAGAAGGCGAGGAACACCGCTTCGTTGGCCGAGGCGCCGCAGTGGGGTTGCACATTGGCAGCGTCGGCCCCAAAGATTTGCTTCACACGGTCGATGGCCAGCTGTTCGGCGATATCGACGAACTCGCAGCCGCCGTAGTAGCGCTTGCCGGGGTAGCCTTCGGCGTATTTGTTGGTGAGCTGGGTGCCTTGGGCGGCCATCACGGCGGGCGAGGCGTAGTTCTCGCTGGCGATCAGTTCGATGTGGTGTTCCTGGCGCGTGTTTTCAGCCTGAATGGCTGCGAACAGCTCGGGGTCGGTTTGCTCAATGAGAATGTTGCGGTCGAACATGGCAGTCCTTCTAGAGGTGAATCCTTGCGCGTTGACAAGGGCTGCCCAGGCGAACGGCTGAACACCCGCGCTGCATCAGCTTGGGTGGCACGCTTCCCAGTGGTTGTCCCGGCCGCGGATCGATGCTTGGAAAGATAGGGCAGGGGGGCCACGTCAGCGGCAGACCTCTCCATTGGGTTTGTGAGGTTGCTCGCCTATCGCCAGTTACGTACCATCCGAGTTTAGCCGAGGGCCAAGGCCTTGGCTGGCGGATCAAAAAAAGGCCGGCGCATCGGCTGCGCCGGCTTTCGATCGTTCAGGACTGCGCCAGCGCAGCCGGTGCCGGTGTGACAGCTGGAGCAGCAGGGCCAGCCTCGATTTCGGTGCCGGGTGCCACGGCTGGAGCGGTCTGGGCTGGTGCAATAACGTTGACGTTGCGTGCGGGTGGCGCATAGCGCTGCGAGGGCTTGCCCAGGGCCACGCTCTGGATGCGCATGTGCTCGGCCATCACCTTGTCGATGTACCAGCCACCGTCGCTGGTGACAGCGCCTACATAGAGGCGCAAGCCTCCCTCGACCGAACCAGCGCGCTTGATGCAGTCCTGCAGCACTTGCACGCCCACGCGCAAGTTGGACACCGGGTCGAAAGCTGCCAGCTGGCCGCCAAAGTCTTCGTACTTGTCGGTGTGCACCCGGGTCAGGACCTGCATCAGGCCCTGTGCGCCCACGGGGCTCTGAGCGAAGGGGTTGAAGCGCGACTCCACGGCCATTACGGCGAGGATGAGCGTGGGGTCCAGTTTGGCTTTCTCGCCGATCTCGAACGCCTCGGCGACCAGCGCACCCAGCGGTTCGGGGGCGACCCGGTATTTGCGGCTGAGCCAGAACGTCACATTGGCTTGCTGCTTGGGCAGATCACCTGGATCGGCGGCGGTGACGCGGTCGATCGCGGTGGGTTCCACGGCGATCAGGGGCGCGTCCATTGAAGCTTCTTGCCTTTGCAACAACCAGCTGAGCAGCTGTTGCTCGGCGTTTTGTCGAAGGTCGCCTCGCGCACTCAGCACGATGAGACCAACGGCGAACAGGGTGCCCAGCAAGGCCACGCTGTTGTGGGTGATGTCGAGGAATCCACGGCAGGTATCGCCCACAGTGGTTTTGAGTGATGCCACGACACCTGGGGTGTTCTTGTGTGGCGCGGTGAAGGTAGTCATGTTGTCGCTCCGTGCATGGCTTCAGCCGAGGGAGGATTCGGCTAGGCCCAGTTTGGTCGCTGTCGATGGCCTTGCAAATGGGTTTGGCGATCGACCTGGCCAGTGCTGGCCGCGGTCGGGTTAACCCTTGAAGGGTCAAAGTGGCCGGATGGTATGGGCTTATAAATACCCAGTCAATGTTTAGAACATTGTTTAATGACACTTTTGGTTATAAACATTCCGTTTCAACTGACCGCTCAAGCGGTTCGCTAGCGCGAAACCCAGTGCCTGCAAGGCTTGCAGCCGGGTGGGTGGTCTTTCACCGTTTGTCGGCCGGCGTCCACCTTTCATGTCACAAAACCGTGTTTCGAACTCCCTGAATAGCCTGCGGCGGCGCCATTGAAAAGCTTCATGGCGGATTTGACCGACCTCCCTTGTCTCTTGCGAAGTGCCGGAGTACGCTTCGCTGGTCGGTTCCAGAACCGGCATCAGCCGACCCAGTGGTGCAACCGCATGACGGCCCCCAACGGGAGCAATCTGTTGCTTCCAGGCTGGAGAGACATCCAACTCCCTCCGCCAAAAATGACGGCATGAGCATCAAGCCCGCCGTCGACCCCGGCAA
>JANPKR010000269.1:0-1696 GCA_031426175.1 Hydrogenophaga sp.
CCCAGGCAGAACTCGCCGGCCCGTCCGCCCCGACCGGGGAGGGCTACAACCGAATCTGCGCCTTTGCCCTTGGCCTGACCTTCCACACGTGGGCGCACCGTGACGGTGGTTTCCCCACCGCTCAGGATCACGCACGGGGTCTTGAAATCGCTTCGTCCGAGTGCTGCCGAGCGCGCGAGTGCGGCGTGCACCCTGCCCACCTCGCGCGATTCGCCTTCGATCTCGTCGCTGAGCACATAGGTGTTAAGCCCGATCGCGCGGGCTGCGGCTGCGGCGGCTTCCAGGCTTTGCTGGGGCGTGGCGATCAGGTGCACTTCGTGGCCCTGCAGGCGCGCATCGCCCGGCTTGGGCGTTTCAAGTTCACCGCGCTCCAGCATCGCGCGCACGCCAGCGGGCACGTCGATGCCGAAGCGTTGCAGGATGTCCAGCGCATCGGCACAACTCGTGGCGTCGGCCACGGTGGGGCCGCTGGCGATCACGCTCACGTCGTCACCGGGCACGTCGCTGATGGTGAGGGTGACCACGCGCGCCGGCGCACAGCCAGCGGCCAGGCGCCCGCCTTTGATGCGCGAGAGGTGTTTGCGCACCGTGTTCATCTCCAGGATGTTGGCGCCGCTGTTGAGCAGCTCGCGGTTGATGCGCTGCTTGTCTTCGAGCGTGAGGCCCTCGGCCGGCAGCGTGAGCAGCGAGGAGCCGCCACCCGAAATCAAGCACAGCACGAGGTCATCCGCCGTGAGGCCTTGCGTGAGTTGCAGGATGCGCTGAGCCGCGGCCAGGCCGGCAGCGTCGGGCACCGGGTGCGAGGCTTCCACCACCTCGATGCGTTCCTTCAAACCCGCCGGGCGCGGCGGCGTGTGACCGTAACGCGTGACGACCAACCCCGAGATGGAGGCCTCAGCCGGCCACAGCGCTTCCACCGCCTGGGCCATGGCGCCACCGGCCTTGCCAGCCCCGATCACAACGGTGCGGCCCTTGGGCGGCGGTGGCAGGAACGCGGCCGTGTTGTGCAGTGGAAGAGCGCGCTGCACCGCCACATCAAACAGGTGGCGCAGCAGGGCGCGGGGGTCGTTCAGGCTGGGGGATGGGGTGGTGTTGGGCATGGAGGGAGTTTAGAGAATGCAGGCCCTCACCCCAACCCTCTCCCGCTTGCGGGAGAGGGAGTGAATGCACGTCAGGCGGCCGGGTCTGGCGCGATCTGATGGTTTGCCATCAGTTCCAGGCTGCGGCACAGCGCCGAATGGTCCAGCCCGGCCATGCCGTGGGCGGCGCAGCTCTGCATCAGCTGCGCTGCACTCGCCGTGTGCGGCAGACTCACTCCAAGCTCCTTCGCACCCTGCAGCGCGAGGTTCAAATCCTTCTGGTGCAGCTCGATGCGAAAGCCCGGCTTGAAAGTGCGCTGGATCATGCGTTCGCCGTGCACCTCGAGAATGCGGCTGGCCGCAAAGCCGCCCATCAACGCTTGGCGCACCTTGGCCGGATCGGCCCCGGCTTTGCTGGCAAACAGCAGGGCTTCGGCCACGGCCTCGATGTTGAGCGCCACGATGATCTGGTTGGCCACCTTGGTGGTCTGGCCGTCGCCGTTGCCGCCCACCAGCGTGATGTTTTTTCCCATGGCTTCAAACAAGGGTTTGACGCGGTCGAATGTGTCTTGCGAGCCGCCCACCATGATGGTGAGGCTGGCGGCCTTCGCGCCCAC
>JANPKR010000270.1:0-10883 GCA_031426175.1 Hydrogenophaga sp.
GTCGCACACCGCGCGCAGCAAGGCACGGTCGTGGCTGACCAGCATGACGGTGCCTTCGAACTCGTTGAGCGCCATCGACAGGGCTTCGCGCGTGGCCAGATCCAGGTGGTTGGTGGGCTCGTCGAGCAGCAGCAGGTTGGGACGTTGCCAGACGATCATGCACAGCACGAGGCGCGCCTTCTCGCCGCCGCTCATGCTGCCCACACTCTGCTTCACCTGGTCTCCGGTGAAGTTGAAATTGCCAAGGAAACTCCGCAAATCCTGCTCGCGCGTGGGCTGGCCGCTCAGACGGCCCTCGGCGGTGCATTCGCGCACCAGGCGGATCATGTGCTCCAGCGGTGTATCGGCTGGCCGCAGCACATCCAATTCCTGCTGCGCGAAGTAGCCAATGTTCAAGCCCTTGCCTTCGGTGATTTCGCCAGCGATGGGCTGCAAATCGCGCGCGATGGTCTTGACCACGGTGGACTTGCCCTGCCCGTTGGCGCCCAGGATTCCGATCCGCTGGCCCGCGAGCACCGAGCGGCTGATGTTGCGCACGATGACGGTGGGTTCGCTGCCCTCGTCTGGCGGCGGGTAGCCGAAGCTGGCGTCGCTCATGGCCAACATCGGGTTGGGCAGGTTCTGCGGCTCGGTGAATTCGAAGGTGAAGTCGGCGTCGGCCAACACCGGGCCGATCTTCTCCATGCGCTCCAGTGCCTTCACGCGGCTCTGCGCCTGCTTGGCCTTGCTGGCTTTGGCCTTGAAACGGTCAATGAACTTCTGCAGGTGCGCCATCTTGTCCTGCTGGCGCGAATAAGCCGACTGCTGCAGCGCCATTTGCTCGGCGCGCATGTCTTCGAAGCGGCTGTAGTTGCCGCCGTAGCGGGTGAGCTGCGCGGTGTGGATATGGATGGTGACGTTGGTCACCGCATCGAGAAACTCGCGGTCGTGACTGATGACGAGCATCGTGCCTTCGTAGCGTTTGAGCCAGGCTTCCAACCAGACGAGCGCGTCCAGGTCCAGGTGGTTGGTGGGCTCGTCGAGCAGCAGCAATTCACTGGGGCACATCAGTGCGCGGGCGAGTTGCAAACGCATGCGCCAACCGCCCGAGAAGCTGTTGACCGGACGCTCCAGCTCGTCGGTTCGGAAACCCAGGCCAAGGATCAGTGCTTGCGCGCGGGCGGGTGCGTCGTGCGCGCCGGCGTCGTGCAGCGCCATGTAGGCGTGTGCCATGCGCTCGCCGTCGCCGCTGTCCTCCGAGGCGGTCACCTCCTGCTGGGCAGCGAGCAGGGTCACATCGCCCTCCATCACGAACTGCGTGGCGGTTTGGTCGGTCTCGGGCATGTCCTGTGCCACCTGCGCCATGCGCCACTGCGGTGGCACGTAAAAGTCGCCTTTGTCTTCATGCAGCGTGTGGTTGAGCAGGCCGAACAGGCTGGATTTGCCTGCGCCGTTGCGCCCCACGAGACCGACTTTTTCACCCGGGTTGATGGTGCACGACGCGTTGTCGAGCAGGACCTTCACACCGCGGCGAAGGACAAGGTTTTTCAAGGTGATCATGGAGCGGGCATCTGCGACGTGGGCAGCGCCGTGAGGGATTCAAGGGTGAGCAAAAGCACTTGGTCGTCGCCGGCGCTGGTGGCCAGCCAAACGACTTCGAGGTGGGGAAACGCGGCTTCAAAATGCTCGCGTTCGTTGCCGATTTCCAGCACCAGCACGCCCTGGGGTTTCAGGCGGCGGGGCAGGTCGCGTATCAGGGCGCGCACAAAGTCCATGCCATCGACGTTGCCGGCGGTGTTGCCGTCCAGCGCCAGGGCCGGTTCGGCCCGGTATTCGGGCGGCAACACGGCCATGCTGCGCGCATTCACATAGGGCGGATTGCACAGCACCAGGTCCCAGGGCCCGGGACAGTGTTGCAGCCCGTCGGACTCCACCAACCGGATGCGATGCTGCAGCTCGTGGCGAGCCACGTTGATGCGGGCAACTTCCAGCGCTTCGGGTGAAATGTCAGCCCCTGTCACGCGCACATCGGGGTAGGCCATAGCCGCGAGCACGGCCAAGCTCCCGTTGCCGGTGCAAAGATCCAGCACGTCCCGGCTGCGTTCGTCCAGCCAGGGGTCGATCGAGCCTTCGGCCAGCAACTCGGCAATGAAGCTGCGCGGCACGATGGCCCGCCGGTCCACGTGGAACGACACGCCTTGCAGCCAAGCTTCACCGGTGAGGTAGGCCGCTGGTTCGCGGGTGTCGATGCGCCGCTGAATCAATGCGTCGACCTCGGCCTGCTGCTGGGGCGTCACGGGGTGGCGGGCGAGGGTGTCGAGGTCGCTGTCCAGCGGCAGGCCGAGCTGCCACAGCACGAGCCAGATGGCCTCGTCGCGCGCATTGGTGGTGCCGTGGCCATAGGCCAGTCGGGCCGCTTCCAGGCGGCGGGTGGCCGCAGCCAGCAGTTCTTTCAGTTTCACGGGGCGCTCAGTCGGGGGAGCCGGCGAGACTGGACAGGTTGTCCAGCGTGCGGCGGTAAATGTTCTTGAGCGCTTCAATGTCAGCCACGGCCACATGCTCGTCGATCTTGTGGATGGTGGCGTTGGGCGGGCCGAGCTCGATCACTTGTGGGCAGACCTGGGCGATGAATCGCCCGTCGCTGGTGCCGCCCGTGGTGGAGAGTTCGGTCGTGATGCCGGTTTCAGCAAGGATCGCCGCACGCACGGCCTCCACCAGTGTGCCGGGTGGTGTCAGGAAGGGGCGTCCGCCGAGTGTCCAGGCGAGGTCGAAGCCACTGTCGGGCAGCAGACCGTGGCGCGCAAGAATCTCGGCCACTTGCTGCTGCAAACCTTCGGGCGTGGATTCGGTGGAGAAACGGAAATTGAAGTCGATCACCACGGTACCCGGGATCACATTGCTCGCACCCGTGCCGCCGTGGATATTGCTGATTTGCCAGCTTGTGGGTGGGAAAAACGCGTTGCCGCCGTCCCAGGTGGTGGCGGCCAGTTCGGCCAGCGCGGGCGCCGCCAGGTGAATCGGGTTTTTGGCCAGGTGTGGGTACGCAATGTGGCCCTGAACACCCTTGACGGTGAGCCTTCCGCTCATGGTGCCGCGCCGGCCGTTCTTGATCATGTCACCGGTGCGCTCAACCGAGGTGGGTTCACCCACGATGCACCAGTCGAGGCGTTCGCCACGTTGTTTGAGCCGTTCGCAAACCACCACCGTGCCGTCCAGAGCAGGGCCTTCTTCGTCGCTGGTGAGCAGAAAGGCGATGTCGATCGAAGGGCTTGTGTGTTCGGCCACGAACTCCTCACAGGCCACCACCATGGCAGCCAGCGAACTCTTCATGTCGCTTGCTCCACGGCCATAGAGCTTGCCGTCGCGGTGTGTGGGGGCGAAGGGGTCACTGCCCCAGGCGGTGGTCGGGCCGGTGGGCACCACGTCGGTGTGTCCGGCGAAGACCAGCGTGGGTTGCTGGCCCGTGCCCAGGCGAGCCCAGAGGTTGGTCACACGGAAATCGGCGGGTCCGCTCTCGATGGTTTCGCAGCGGAAACCCAGGGCCTCAAGACGCTGCGCAATGACCGACTGGCAACCTTCATCGCGCGGCGTGACGGAGGCGCGGGCGATGAGCTGTTCGGTCAGGCGCAGGGTGTCGGTCATGGGATCAATGCTTCACGTCGAGCGTGAATTCGGTGAAGGTGGCGTTCTCGGCCGCGTCTTCATCGGAGGAGTTGGCGGCTTCGTTCGACTTGATGGCATTGAAGTCGTTCTGCAGGCGCCACAGCAGGTTGTTGGGCGAGTCGGCCTGGGACAGGCCTTCGTTGCGTGTGACCAGGCCGTCGTTGATGAGGCGCGCCAGGTCCTGTTCGAAGCTTTGCGAACCATCGGCGAGCGACTTTTCCATGGCCTCGCGCACGCCGGAGAAGTCGGCCTTCTGAATCAGGTCGGCGATCAGCGAGGTGTTGAGCAGCACTTCCATGGCTGGCACGCGGCTGCCGGTGTGGGTGCGAAGCAGGCGCTGCGAGACGATGGCGCGCAACGCAGCGGCCAGGTCGCCCAGCATGGTCGGGCGAACTTCGACAGGGTAAAAGCTCAGGATACGGTTGAGCGCCTGGTAGCTGTTGTTGGCGTGCAGCGTGGCCAGGCACAGGTGACCCGATTGCGCGTAGGCGATGGCGGCCGACATGGTTTCGCGGTCCCGGATTTCGCCGATCAGGATCACGTCCGGGGCCTGCCGCAGCGCGTTCTTCAAGGCGATCTGCAACGACGCGGTGTCGGGGCCGATCTCGCGCTGGTTAACCACCGACTTCTTGTTTTTGTAGACGTATTCGATCGGGTCTTCGATGGTCAGCACGTGGCCGCTGGCGGACTCGTTGCGGTGGTCGATCATGGCCGCCAGCGTGGTGCTTTTGCCGGCGCCGGTGGCGCCCACCATGAGCACCAGACCGCGCTTTTCCATCACAAGATCGGCGAGCACGGGTGCCACATTGAGCGAATCCAGAGGCGGAATGTCGCCGGGGATGAACCGGATCACCACTGCGATATTGCCGCGCTGGCGAAACGCGCTGACGCGGAAGTTGCCCAGTGCCTCCAGCGGCACGGCCATGTTGAGCTCGCCGGTTTCCTGGAGCTCCTCCATGCGGGTGGAGGGAATGATCTCCGAGAGCAGGTTGCGCGGGGCCTCTGGCGGCAGCACCTGGCTGTTGATCGGGATGGTCTGGCCGTTGATCTTGATCATGGCCGGCGCATGCGCCGTCAGGTACACGTCCGAGGCTTTCTTGTCGGCCATCAGGCGCAGGATGCGCTCCATTGTTCCGCTGCTCATGCTGATCCCTTCAAGTGAATACGTACAGTGAGGCAGGCCGCCGCGCCGGGCCGCCCCAAGCAAGGCCAGCCCCCTTGGGGGGCAGCGACCCGCGAAGCGGTGGAGCGTGGGGGCATCATGTTCAGTCTCTGAGGAGGTCGTTCAAGCTGGTCTTGGAGCGCGTTTGCGCATCCACCGTCTTGACGATGATGGCTGCGTAGGTGCTGTAGTCCTTGCCCGAGGCCGTTTTCTTGGGCAAGCTGCCGCTGATCACGACGCTGCCGCTCGGCACGCGGCCAAACACCACTTCGCCGGTCTCGCGGTTGAAGATGGGGGTGCTCTGGCCCAGATAGACGCCCATGCCGAGCACAGAGTTCTCTTCGACGACCACGCCCTCAACGACCTCGGATCGCGCGCCGATGAAGCAGTTGTCCTCGATGATGGTGGGGCCGGCCTGCAGGGGCTCCAGCACACCACCGATGCCCACGCCGCCCGAAAGGTGCACGTTTTTGCCGATCTGTGCACACGAGCCCACCGTGGCCCAGGTGTCGACCATGGTGTTTTCATCAACGTAGGCGCCGATGTTCACGTAGCTGGGCATCAGAATCGCGCCTTTGGCAATGTAGCTGCCGCGGCGCGCCACGGCAGGCGGTACCACCCGCACGCCCGCAGCCTTCATTTCAGATTCGCTCAGGTGCGAGAACTTGGTCTTGACCTTGTCGAAGAAGCCCAGGTCGCCGGCGCGCATGATTTCGTTGTCTTTCAGGCGGAATGAGAGCAGCACCGCCTTCTTGATCCACTGATGCACCGTCCACTGGCCGACCGACTCACGCGTTGCCACGCGCAGGCGGCCTTTGTTGAGCTCGGCGATCACATGTTCCACCGCGTCCAGCACTTCCTTGGGCGCGGAGGCGGGGGAGAGGTCGGCGCGGTTGTCCCAGGCGCTGTCGATCAGGGTTTGCAGTTGTTGTGTCATGAGGCTGGTCTGAGAAGGGAAGTGAGAGAAGGTGGGTCAGGCGTGCCCGGGCACGAAGGCCCTGATGCGGTGCGCCGCCTCCAGGCATTCGGCGGGCTCGGCCACCAGGGCCATGCGCACGCGCCCCGTGCCGGGGTTGGACCCGTTGAAATCGCGCGCCAGGTAGCTGCCGGGCAGAACCGTCACATTGTATTGAGCCAGCAGTGTGCGGGCGAAGGCTTCGTCGGCGCTCAGGCCCGCGGCGACGTCTGCAAACGACGCCGGCACGCCGGCCCAAAGGTAAAACGAGGCGTCGGGCAAGGCCACATCGAGCACCTCGGCCAGCAGCGGGGTGACTTGCGCGAATTTTTCGCGGTACTGGCGCCGGTTGTCCACCACGTGCGCTTCGTCGTCCCACGCGGCCTTGCTCGCAGCCTGGACCACCGGGCTCATGGCGCCGCCGTGGTAGGTGCGGTAGAGCAGAAAGGGTTTGATCAGCGCGGCGTCGCCGGCCACGAAACCACTGCGCAGGCCGGGCACGTTGCTGCGTTTGGACAGGCTGGTGAAGCTCACGAGGTTGCGGAAATCGGTTCGACCCAGCGCCTGTGCCGCTTCCAGCCCGCCCAACGGCGGCTCTTCACGGAAATAGATCTCGCTGTAGCACTCGTCCGACGCAATCACGAAGCCGTGCCGGTCGCTCAGCTCGAACAGCTTGCGCCACTCGTCCAGCGGCATCACCGCGCCTGCGGGGTTCCCCGGCGAGCACACAAACAGCAGTTGGGTGCGGGCCCAGACTTCGGACGGCACACTGTCCCAGTCGGCGGCGAAGTTGCGTGCCGGATCGCTGGCCACATAAAACGGTTCGGCGCCGCCCAGCAAGGCTGCGCCTTCGTAGATTTGATAGAACGGGTTGGGAAATACCACCGTGGCGCCCGCCCGGGTCGGGTCGATCACGGTTTGCGCAAAGGCAAACAGGGCCTCGCGCGAACCGTTGACCGGCAGCACCTGAGTGGCCGGGTTCACCGTCACGCCGTAACGCCTGTGCACCCAGGCCGCACAGGCTTCGCGCAGGGCTGGCTCGCCGGCCGTCGCCGGGTAGCTGGACAAGCCTGTGTCCAGCGCAGCGGCCAGCGCCTGTTTCAAGAAGACGGGCGCCGCGTGTTTGGGCTCACCAATGCCCAAGCTGATGGGTCGCAGGCCTGGGTTGGGGGTGATGTCGGCGAAAAGGCGGCGCAAACGCTCGAAGGGGTAGGGCTGCAGGCGGGACAAAAGCGGATTCATGCCGCGATTATCCCGGTGCCCGGCGACACCCCGTGTCTGCGGGGGCGTTCGTCGCCCCCATTCGGCGCTTTCAGCCCGTGTGCGCTGCGGTCTTGGCGGGTTTGTTGCGCAGGTGCTGGAACAACTGGTCCACCGACAACACGGCCGTCATCATCAGGGTGATGGCGATCACCAACATGGGCAGACGAAACGAACTGATGTAGCTGGCGCCTTGCGGGATGGCGTTGCGGTTTTCGGTGGTGCACACGAATTCGGCTGCGTACATGCCGGTGTAGTGCATGGCACAGACCGCCACCCCCATGGCCAGGGCGGCGGCCACACGGCGGTTGAGTGTCGGGCTGTTGAAGGCAAGCCAGAGCGCGGCGGTTGCGGCCACGACGGCAATCACGATGGAGAGCACCACAACGCCGTAGTCCCAACGTATGTAGCCGTTGATCTTCAGTCCGAACATGCCCAGGTAGTGCATGACGACCACGCTCATGCCCAGCAGCACGCCGGCCGTGACCAGGCGCGGCAGGTTGTCGGGCGATTTGGCGGCAAAGCTCACTGTCCACGAGGTGGCCACAATCACCACCAGAAGTGATGCGAAGGTATCCACCATGGAGTAGCTGCTGCCCACGTCCATGTCCAGGGCAAGCATGCCGATGAAATGCATGGACCACACCCCAACGCCGCCCAGGGCAACGCCCACCGTGAGGATATTGGACAGACTCTGGCGGCCGCCGCGTTGATTGACACGGCCGGCGGCCGTGAGGGCGACGAAGGAGCCGATGACGGCGAAGGCGAATGACAAGGCGACCAGCAGCGGGTCGAAGGCGGTGGTGACGTTGGGGTTCATGGCGAGATGGAGGCGGCCGCGGTATGGCGGGGTTCGAAAAGATCGATCCGAGCATAGGGGGCCGGTTGCAAGGGCAAGCATGCAAACCTTGAGGGTCTGTGCAAAACGCCGCACTCCCCGGCGTTTTGCATCTGTCGCGGGCCAGCGCCTTTGGTCCGACTTCCCGCAAGGGCTGCGGGGTATCATTTCGCTCGCGTCGTCGGCCAAGGGCGGGCGTTCCACCATCAGTCAGTCATCGGGCAGCGCCGTGCGTCTCAACTCCATCAAGCTCTCCGGCTTCAAGTCCTTCGCCGAACCGACCAATTTCATGCTTCCAGGCCAGTTGGTGGGTGTTGTCGGCCCCAACGGCTGTGGCAAGTCCAACATCATGGACGCGGTGCGTTGGGTTCTGGGCGAGTCCAAGGCCTCCGAGCTGCGCGGCGAGTCCATGCAGGACGTGATCTTCAATGGCACCAACACCCGCAAGCCGGCCAGCCGCTCCAGCGTGGAACTGGTGTTCGACAACAGCGACCACCGTGCCGGCGGCCAGTGGGGCCAGTTTGGCGAGATCGCGGTCAAGCGCGTGCTCACGCGCGACGGCACCAGCAGCTACTACATCAACAACCAGCCGGTGCGCCGCCGCGACGTGCAGGACGTGTTCCTCGGCACCGGCCTGGGCCCGCGCGCCTACGCCATCATTGGCCAGGGCACCATCAGCCGCATCATCGAGAGCAAGCCCGAGGAACTGCGCCTGTTTCTCGAAGAAGCCGCAGGCGTTTCCAAATACAAGGAGCGCCGCCGCGAGACCGCCCACCGCCTGGCCGACACGCGCGAGAACCTGACCCGGGTCGAAGACATCTTGCGCGAGCTCAACGCCAACCTCGACAAATTGGAGAAGCAGGCCGAAGTGGCCGCGAAGTACAACAACCTGCAGGCTCTCGCCACGCTCAAGCAGCAGCAGCTCTGGTTCATGAAGCGCAGCGAGGCCGAGGCCGACCAGGTCAAGGTCAAGACCGATGCGGCGCAGGCGATCAACGACCTCGAATCCCGCACCGCCGACTTGCGCCGCATTGAAAGCGAGCTGGAGACCATCCGCCAGGCGCACTACGCCGCGGGCGATCAGGTGAACCAGGCGCAGGGCAAGCTCTACGAAGCCAGTGCCGAAGTGGGCAAGCTCGAAGCCGAGATCCGTTTTGTGGTGGAAGGCCGCACCCGCGTGGAACAGCGCCTCGTGCAACTGAAAGAACAGATCGCTTCGTGGACCACCCGCAGCGAAGACGCAGCGGTGGAACTGGAGCAACTGACTGAGGCCATGGTGCAGGCCGAAGACCAGTCGGTGGTGCTGGCTGCGCAAGGCGAAGAACAGTCGGGCGCCTTGCCCGCGCTCGAAGACAGCCTGCGACAGGCCCAGACCCGCGCCAACGAACAGCGCGGCAGCGTTACCCAGGTGCAGCAGCAGATCCAGGTGCTGGCGGCCGAGCAGCGCAGCATCGAAGAGCAGAGTCGCGCGCTCAACCAGCGCCGCGAACGCCTTGCAGCGGACCGCAACGCCCTTGCAGCGCCCGACGAGGCGCGCCTGCTGAGCGCGCAGACCCAGCTCGCCAGCGCACTGGAAGCCGCAGAGATGAACGACGCTGTGTTGCACGAGTTGCAGGACAGCGTGCCCCAGCTCGACGACGCACGCCGTGCGGCGCAGCAGGCCGTGAACCAGGAATCGGCCAGACAAGCCGACCTGTCGGCCCGACTGGAAGCACTCAAGGCGCTGCAGGTGAAGGTCAAGACCGACGGCAAGTTGAAGCCCTGGCTGGCCAAACACGGGCTCGACGGTCTGCAAGGTCTGTGGAGCCGCATCCACATCGAGACCGGTTGGGAAAACGCCCTCGAAGCCGCGCTGCGCGAGCGCCTGGGTGCGCTCGAAGTCTCGCGCCTGGACATGGTGCGCGCCTTCGGTAACGATGCACCGCCGGCCAAGCTGGCCTTCTACAACCCGCCCTCTGGCGGCGCTGCAGTGGTCAGCACCACCGGTCTCAAGCCCCTGGCCGCCTGGCTGCGCCTGAACGACGCCGGCCAGCAAGCGCTGCTCGCGGAGTGGCTGCACGGCTGCCTGACCGCGCCCAGCCTGGAGGACGCGATGGCCCAGCGCACGCAGTTGCGGCCCGGCGAGGTGATCTTCGTGGCCAGCGGCCATGCTGTCACGGCGCACAGCGTGAGCTTCTATGCGCCCGACAGCGAACAGGCCGGTCTGTTGGCGCGGGCCCAGGAAATCGAGAACATCGACAAGCAACTCAAGGCGCAGGTGCTGATCAACGAGCAGGCGCGTTCCAGCCTGATTCGCGCTGAAGCCGCGTACACCGACGCTTCACAGCGCCTGGTGAGCGCACGCCGCGACGCGGCCGAGTCGCGCAGCCGCGCACACGAGCTGCAGGTCGAAGCCTTGCGCCTCACGCAGCTGGCCGAACAGACCCGTGCGCGCAGCGAGCAGATTGCGTCTGACCTGGCCGAGGTCGACGCGCAGCTGGACGAACTGCAAGAGCGTCGCGTGACAGCGGAGGCGCGTTTTGAAGAGCTCGACATGCAACTGGCCGACAGCCAGGAGCGCCACGCGCAGCTGGACGACACGGTGATCGCGGCCGAGCGTTCCCTGAACCAGGCGCGCGAACAGCAGCGATCGCTGGAGCGCACCGCCCAAGAGGCCACCTTTGCCCTGCGCAGCTTGCAGGCGCGTCAGGCCGAGCTGCAGCGCTCGCTGGAGACGGCGGCCACGCAAGAAAAGTCGCTCGCAGACGAACAGCAGCGAGCGGCCGACGAACTCGCCCGCCTGAACGACGCTGCCGCGCAGGCCGGCCTGCAAAACGCGCTGGCCATGAAGCTGGAGCGAGAACAGGCGTTGGGCGCCTTGCGCAGCCAGTACGACGACCTCACCGCCAAGCTGCGTGCCAGCGACGAACGCCGTCTGCAACTGGAGCGTGAACTCGATCCGCTGCGCAACCGCATCACCGATTTTCAGCTCAAGGAACAGGCTGCGCGCCTGGGTGTGGAGCAGTACAGCCAGATGCTCGAGGAGG
>JANPKR010000271.1:0-5699 GCA_031426175.1 Hydrogenophaga sp.
TGCGCGACAAGCCGAAGTTCGCAGCCATTGCCGACGAGTTGCTGGAGTACCTGCGCGACGCCGAGCTGATCATCCACAACGCACCGTTCGACATCAGCTTCATCAACAAAGAGCTGGAGCGCCTCGGGCGTCCACCCATCAAGACTGTCATTGCCCAGGTTACCGACAGCCTGGTGATGGCCAAGGAAATGTTCCCTGGCAAGCGCAACGGTCTGGACGCCTTGTGCGACCGGCTGGGCGTGGACAACTCGGGTCGCACGCTGCATGGCGCGCTGCTCGACGCGGAGCTGCTGGCCGACGTTTACATCAACATGACACGCGGCCAGGACGCGCTGCTGATGGACCTGGGCGATGCGCCCGATGAAAACGGCCTGATCGAGACCCTGGACCTGAGCCGTTTCGAGCTTCCGGTGCTGCGTGCCAACGAACACGAAACACAGTCTCACGATGGCGTGTTGGCTGACCTGGACAAGGCCAGCAAAGGCAAAACCGTGTGGCGTTCACTGCAGGCGGTCTGATGGCGCAGAAAACCTGGCTATACTCTGAGGCTTCCGACAAATCGACCAATTGAACGGATCCGATTTTTCGGGCGGTTAGCTCAGTGGTAGAGCACTGCCTTCACACGGCAGGGGTCGCAGGTTCGAACCCTGCACCGCCCACCAAGACCAGACCCCGCCAAGTCATTGACTTCGCGGGGTTTTTTCTTGCCTGCAAGGTCCCGGCACATCCCAACGCGGCCCTTTTTGACCGAGCCCTTGAGGTTTCGCGCCAATCTCGCACCAATGAACTCCATCACCGCCGCAAGGCATGTTCCTGGAGTTCACTCATGGCCAGCTTTTCCAAACTCAAATGGCGGCTCGTCTGCAGTTACGAGCCTTTGCTCGACGCTGCTTTCGAGATCGAGGTCAGTGCCCACGCCCGCTTGCCTCAACTGTCCGAGCAGGGTCACAGCGGCGTGAAGATCAAGAAGTTTTCCTCACTCGGCTGGCATGCGCGGGTGCGCCGCCATGGTTTTCCCCTGCTGGTCAAGACTTTCCCACGCCGCGACATGGCCGAACAGTGGGCCACCGAGAGGGGAGGTGAGACGCACAAGCGGCTGCTCGTCGACCACCGCGAACCTGAGCGCAATACCTTGGGCGACCTCCTGCAGAATTTCGACAGCGTGCGCCTGGACTGCGGCGCCTTGGTCACTCGTGTTGCCTTCGCCAACGGCGCGTGTACAAGCCAAGCGGCGTGTTCGAGCTGACATCGAATACGAGAACGATCCGTACACCGCCCGCATCCTTGCCATGCCGCAAAACGAACAGCAGGCGCTCTTTCTTGCCTGCCGCTACCAGGACTGGCATGCGCAGCGCAAGTGGCAGGTCACCGCCGCCACGCTCAAAGCGCAGGCTCAGCGCACCGTGGTCCTGCCCCGCAAGGCGCGACTGCGACCTGGTTGCCCCATGTGCGTTGACCAGCTTCGCGGTCGAGACGGCAATGCGCCGCAGCGAGATGCTTGAGTTGCGGTGGTCGCACACGCATCTTGACGCGGGCTACCTCGACCTGCCCGGCAGCATCACCCAAAATCGCAAGCCTCGCCTGGTACCGCTGTCGCTGCGCGGCCTTCGAATTTTGGCCAGTCAGCCGCAAACAGGCGAAACCGCCTTCGACACGAACGTGAACACGGTCAAGCAAGGCTTCAAGCGGGCGTTCAAGCCCGCCGGCTGCGTTGATCTGCGCCTGCACGATCCTCGGTACGAAGCGACCAGCCGCCTTTTCGAGCGCATCGATCTGCGCGAGACCGAGATCGGCTACGTGACTGGCCACACAGACCCTCGAATGCTCCAGCGCTACTGCAACAAGCGCCCTGAGGAGTTCGTCGATCGGTTCAACAGATCGTTCAAATGAGGCGCCGTCTTGTTTGAAAACTCACGTGCGCTCGCCACTTTGATCTCATGTTCTCATGCATGGCGGCGCTCGCGCATCCAGCAGCCTTCGACGCTTCTGTTGGCTGCTGATCAGCTCCAGCGAACCCTGGCAGGTAAGCAGACCATGCCATCTCCGGGACGGCTCAATGTTCGGTATCGAACAGACTGCATTTCGTTTTGGTTCGATCCTCCGCCAGCTACAAGTTCATCGGCGAGCCTCGTCTGGTGGCAAAAGTCAATTCAGTGGCAAGCCACATGGATGAACGTGTTCATCCTCGCAAAAACCAATTGCCGGCGCGCTTGCCCGACGCAGAGGCGCAAGGGCGGAAGCAGCTGCTCGCATTGGCCTGCTTGCCTCTGGGCACACTCCTGTACGAACCCGGTGAACAGATGAACTTCGTCCATTACCCCACGAGTGGAATCGTTTCAATGCTGTGTGCAAAGTACGAAAACCCCGCACCTACAAGGCGCTTTTGACACTCAATGACCAACTAACCGCCGAACCAAACCCTCTCGCCTTTCTACTGGGGGGCGGTGAGATGGGCAACTTGATCCGGTCGATGGACTGGTCAGCGACCCCGCTGGGACCAGTTGAGGGTTGGACGCAGAGCCTGCGCACGACCGTCAGCATCTGCCTGGCCTCGGACCTGCCCATTTGCGTCATCTGGGGGCCAGACCTGGTCCAGCTCTACAACGATGCCTACCGGGTCATTTGCGGCAACAAGCATCCTCGCTCGATGGGGCAAAACTTCTCCGAGTGCTGGAAAGAGGCTTGGCCGGTGATTGGCGAGGCGCACGACTCGGCCCTGGCCGGCGACACGGCCTTCCTCGAAGGCCAGCAAGTTTTTCTTGAACGGCACGGGTACGTGGAGGAGTGCTTCTTCACATTCTCATTCAGCCCCATTCGGGACGAGGCCGGGCGGGTCGGCGGTCTGTTCCACCCCGTCATCGAGATGACAACCCAGATGCTCGGCGAGCGGCGTACGCGGGCGCTGCGTGACCTGACCGCTCACACACACAAAGCCAAGTCGGTCAGCGAAGCGCTCTGCTTGTCCGCTCAGGCCCTCGCGGAATACGCCCTTGACGTGCCTTTTGTCCTGCTCTACGAATTGGATCCCGACAACGATCAAACCCGGCTGGTCGGCGCGACCGACCTTCAGGTCGATCCTGTCGTCAGACTGAACACGGCAGGTTCGGGAGTGAAGGAACAGACTTCTTGGCCGTTGGAAGAAGTTGAGCGCTCGAGGTCAGCAGTGCAGGTAAACGACATGCGCCAAAGGACCAGCCAAGCTTTGCCTGGCCCCTATCCCGAACCACCGAATGTGGCGCTGGCACTGCCGATCATCTTGCCAGGTGCAGACCGCCCTGCCGCCATTCTCATTGCGGGAGTCAGCTCTCGCCTGAGATTGAACGAGCCCTACCGGAGCTTCTACGACTTGCTCGCCGCCGCCGTCACCACCGCCGTCGCGCATGCCCGGGCCTATGACGACGAGCGGCGACGTGCCAAGGCGCTCGCCGAACTCGACCGGGCCAAAATCGCCTTCTTTTCCAACGTCAGCCACGAGTTCCGCACGCCACTGACCTTGATGCTGGGGCCCGTCGAAGACGCACTGGCCGCACCGGATGAGCAATTGCCGCCGTTGCAACGGGAGCGGTTGGAAGTCGTTTACCGCAACGGGCTGCGACTTCAACGCCTCGTGAACAGTCTGCTGGATTTCTCAAGAATCGAGGCTGGTCGGGTTCGCGCGGCCTATGAGCCGACAGCGCTGGCCGACTTCACCGCCGACCTCGCCAGCAACTTTCGCTCGGCCTGCGAGAAGGCTGGATTGGAACTTCGCGTCGATTGCCCACCGCTCAGCGAACCGGTGTTTGTGGACAACCCCATCTGGGAGAAGATCGTTCTCAACCTGCTGTCGAACGCCTTCAAGTTCACCTTTGAAGGGGAAATCGCCGTCTCTCTGCGACAGGTCGACCGCGCCGTCGAACTGCGTGTCAGCGACACGGGCACGGGCGTCCCCGCCGAGGAAATCCCGCGGCTGTTTGAACGCTTCCACCGGGTCGAAAACGCGCGCAGACGAACGCACGAAGGGAGCGGCATCGGGTTGGCCCTGGTGCAAGAGCTGGTCAATCTGCACGGTGGCTCGATCAGCGCCGCCAGCGAGGTCGGACGCGGTACGACGTTCACCATCTCGATTCCGATGGGGTCGCGGCATCTGCCCCAGGATCAGGTCGGCAACAGGCCTGCTGCCCCGCAGCCCACTGCAGGGACGAATCCGTTCGTCGAGGAAGCTCTCCGCTGGCTTCCCGTCCCCGAACAACGCTCTGCTCCCGGACCGGAGATGCCGTCGATTCAGGACGATCCAACAGACACCGCCACCTCGTCAGGTGGGCGCGATGATGAACGTCCCCTGGTGCTGGTCGCCGACGACAACGCGGACATGCGGCAGTACGTCGTCCGTCTGCTCGGCCCGCATTACCGAACTGAGGCTGTGCAGGACGGGTCGGCGGCGCTTGTGGCGGCACGCGAGCGGACGCCCGATCTGATCCTGACCGACGTGATGATGCCCAGGCTCGACGGGTTCGGGCTGTTGCAGGCGTTGCGCGCCGACCCTCGGATGAGCGGCGTGCCGGTCATCCTGCTTTCCGCCCGTGCCGGGGAGGAAAGCCGGATCGAGGGATTGCAAGAAGGGGCCAGCGACTACCTGGTGAAACCGTTCAGTGCCAGGGAGTTGTTGGCCCGTGTGGCGGCTCAACTTCAAATGGCCCGCATCCGACGGGAGAGCAGTGCAGCGATCGAGGTCAGCGAGGAACGGTTTCGGGCCTTGGTCAGTGCCAGTTCGGACGTCGTGTACCGCATGAACGCGGACTGGACCGAGTTGCGCCATTTGCAGGGCCGCGAGTTCATTGCCGACACGCACGAACCGAACCGCTCTTGGCTGGACAAGTACATTCCCCTGGAAGACCAGCCGCGCATTCTGGAGGTCATTCAAGCGTCCATCCGGTGCAAGGGCGTTTTCGAGCTGGAACACCGCGTGCTGCGCGTGGACGGCGAACTGGGCTGGACACAGTCGCGCGCGGTGCCCATGTTGGACGAAGACGGTGCGATCGTCGAATGGTTCGGCACCGCCAGCGACGTCACCGGGAAGCGGCGCGCGCAGCAGACGCTGATCGAGTCGGAAGAGCGCTACCGCAGCCTCTTCAATGCGATCGACGAGGGCTATTGCATCCTCGAGATGATCTTCGACAACACCGGCAAGGCCGTGGACTACCGCTTCCTCGAAGTGAACCCGGCGTTCTCCGAGCTGACGGGGTTGGAGGACGCGGTCGGGCGGCGCATCCGCGACATCACGCCCGACCTTGAAGAGCACTGGTTCACCACCTACGGCAAGGTGGCGCTGACCGGCGAGGCGGTGCGCTTTGTCAACGCCGCCAAGTCGATGGACGACCGCTGGTTCGACGTCTATGCGATGAAAGTGGGCGGGCCGGACAGCCGCAAGGTCGCGGTGCTGTTCACCAACATCACCGAACGGCGGCGCACCGAAAAAGCGCTGCTGGCCAGGGAGGTCGAACTCATCGATGCGCTGGCTGCCGCCGAAGACGCCAACCAGGCAAAGTCGGACCTCCTGTCGCACATGAGCCACGAACTGCGTTCGCCATTGAATGCCGTGCTGGGCTTTGCGCAGTTGCTGCAGTCCGGCACGCCGCCACCCACGCCGCGACAGGAAGAATGCGTGGAAGAGATCCAGAAAGCGGGTTGGTACCTGCTGGGCCTGATCGACGAGATCCTGG
>JANPKR010000272.1:0-4127 GCA_031426175.1 Hydrogenophaga sp.
CGTCGGTGGCCACGGCGAAGAGCGAGAGCGGTGTGGGAGCGTTCATGGGTGTGGCAGACGCCAACGTGACAGTGGGTAGCCCAGGATGGTACCGCAGCGTCCCATACACCCACCCCCCTTATGGAAACCCCTGTTGTCACGGGAGGGAAACGCCGTTGCAATGGTTTCGTCATAAAAGCCGCATACCCTACTGCCTTCCCGAAGCACGACATCCAGGAGCATCCATGCAGAAACGCTTACTTCCCCTGACAGGCGCCTTGGCGCTCGCCGCCCTCATGTGCAGCCCAGCCCATGCCCAGACCGAGATCCAGTGGTGGCACTCCATGGGCGGCGCCCTGGGTGAATGGGTCAACGACCTCGCCAAGGACTACAACAGCAGCCAGACCCAATACAAGATCGTGCCGACCTTCAAGGGCAGCTACGACGAGTCGATGACCGCAGCCATTGCGGCATTCCGCTCGGGCAACGCGCCCCACATCCTGCAGGTGTTCGAAGTGGGCACCGCCACCATGATGGCCAGCAAGGGCGCAATCGTGCCGGTGGGCAAAATCATGAGCGATGCCGGCGTCAAGTTCGACCCGGCGGCCTACGTGCCGGCCGTGGCGGGTTACTACACCGCCCCCAACGGCCAGATGTTGAGCTTCCCCTTCAACAGCTCCACCCCGGTATTCCACTACAACAAGGACGCGTTCAAGGCTGCAGGCATGGACCCTGAGACGGCACCCAAGACCTGGCCTGAAGTGGCGTTGGCCGCCGGCAAGCTCAAGGCTGCCGGCCACAAGTGCCCGTTCACCACCAGCTGGGTCAGCTGGACGCAGCTGGAGAGTTTCTCGGCCTGGCACAACACCGAGTTCGCCACCAAGGGCAACGGCATGCGCGGCATCGACGCGCGCCTGAACTTCAACACGCCGCTGCATGTGCGCCACATCGAAAACCTGGCCAACATGGCCAAGACCGGGTTGTTTGTCTACAAAGGTCGCGGCAACGCGGCCGATGCCACCTTCGTATCGGGCGAGTGCGCCATGACCACCGGCTCCTCGGCGCTCTACGGCAACATCAAGCGCAACAGCAAGTTCGCTGCCGGCATCAGCACCCTTCCCTACTACCCCGACGTGGCCGGTGCACCGCAGAACACGGTGATCGGTGGCGCGAGCCTGTGGGTGATGTCGGGCAAGAAGGCCGACGAATACAAGGGCGTGGCCCAGTTCTTCGCCCACCTGTCCAAGCCGGCTGAAGCCGCCAAGAGCCACCAGCGCACCGGCTACCTGCCCGTGACGCTGGAGTCGTTCAAGCTGACCGACACCAGCGGCTTCTACAAGCAGAACCCTGGCACCGACGTGTCGGTCACGCAGATGATCCGAAAGACGACCGACAAGTCGCGCGGCATTCGCCTGGGCAACTTCGTGCAGATCCGCACCATCAACGACGAAGAGCTGGAGCAGGTGTGGGCCGGCAAGAAAACAGCCAAGGAAGCGCTGGACACGGCTGTCAAGCGTGGCAACGAGCAGCTGGAACGCTTCGAAAAAGCCAACAAGTCCTGATCGACCGGACGCGGGCATCGCGAGATGCCCCACCCGCCCCACCGCCGGCACCACCGGCCGGGGCGGGTTTTTCGTTGAATGTCCTCTCCTTTTTTTGAACTGAAAGCTCCATGGAAAAACGTGTTCGGTTCAAGTCGTCCTGGCTTCCCTGGGCGTTGATCGCGCCGCAGATGGCCATCGTGCTGGTGTTTTTCTTCTGGCCGGCCGCCCAGGCGCTGTACCAGAGTTTGTTGACGCAAGACCCGTTCGGCCTGGCCACCGAGTTCGTGGGTCTTGAGAATTTCCGCCGCCTGTGGGCCGACGACACTTACCTCGCCTCCTTCACCACCACCGCGGTGTTCTCGCTGCTGGTGGCTGTGATCGGTCTGTCGATTGCCCTGCTGCTGGCCGTGTACGCAGACCGGGTTCTCAAGGGCTCGGGTGTCTACAAAACGTTGCTGATCTGGCCCTACGCCGTGGCACCCGTGGTGGCCGGCGTGTTGTGGCTGTTCATGTTCGCCTCGCCCATGGGTGTGGTGGCCTACTACCTGCGCGCCGTGGGCATCGAGTGGAACCACCTGCTGGACGCCGACCACGCCATGACCCTGATCGTGGCCGCCGCTGTGTGGAAGCAGATCTCCTACAACTTCCTGTTTTTCCTGGCCGGCCTGCAGTCCATCCCCAAATCGCTGATCGAAGCCGCAGCCATTGATGGGGCAGGCCCGTGGCGCCGCTTCTGGTCCATCGTGTTTCCGCTGCTTTCTCCCACCACCTTCTTCCTGCTGGTGATCAACATCGTCTACGCCTTTTTCGACACCTTCGGCATCGTCGACGCCACCACCCAAGGTGGCCCGGGCAAGGACACAGCCATCCTGGTCTACAAGGTCTATTACGACGGCTTCAAGGCGCTCGACATGGGCGGCTCGGCCGCGCAGTCGGTGGTGCTCATGGTGGTGGTGATCACGCTCACGGTGATCCAGTTTCGATTCGTCGAGAAGAAGGTGCAGTACTGATGATCGAAAAACGCCCCGGCCTCACGGTCCTGTCCCACGTCGTGCTCATCCTCGGGGTGCTGGTCGTCGGCTTTCCGCTCTACATCACCCTGGTGGGCTCCACGCAGACGTCTGAGCAGATCGCGCAGTCATTCCCCATGTCGCTCATCCCCGGCAACAACATGCTGGAGACCTACCGCACCGCACTCTTCGGCGGCGAAACAGAAGCCGGCAGCCGCATCCCCGCTGCCCTGCCCATGATGTGGGTGAGCCTGGTCAGCGCACTGATCATCACCATCGGCAAGATTGCCATCTCGCTGCTCTCGGCATTCGCCATCGTCTACTTCCGTTTTCCGTTTCGCAACATCGTCTTCTGGATGATCTTCGTCACCCTGATGCTTCCGGTGGAGGTTCGTATCGGTCCGACCTACGAGGTGGTCGCCAATCTCGGCATGCTCAACACCTACGCGGGCCTTACCGTGCCGCTGATCGCCTCGGCCACTGCCACCTTTCTGTTCCGGCAGTTCTTCCTGACGGTGCCTGACGAACTGGTTGAAGCCGCGCGCATGGACGGCGCCGGGCCCATGCGCTTCTTCAAGGATGTGCTGCTTCCGCTGTCCAAAACTTCTATCGCCGCGCTGTTCGTGATCCAGTTCATCTACGGCTGGAACCAGTACCTGTGGCCGCTGCTGGTGACCACCGATGAATCCATGTACCCGGTGGTCATGGGCATCAAGCGGCTCATTTCGGGTGACTCTTACACCGAATGGAACGTGGTGATGGCCACCGCCATCCTGGCCATGCTGCCCCCGGCACTGGTCGTGATCTTCATGCAACGCTGGTTCGTCAAGGGCCTGGTTGACACCGAAAAGTAAAGACAAACATGGCCTCCATTTCCCTGCGCAACGTTGTCAAACGTTACGGCTCCGGCAAGACCGAGCTGCAAGTCATCCACAGCGTCAACGCCGACATCTCCAACGGAGAATTCATCGTCATCGTCGGCCCGTCGGGCTGCGGCAAATCCACCCTGCTGCGCATGGTCGCCGGGCTGGAAGAAATCAGCGGTGGCGACATCTGCATCGGTGAGCGGGTGGTCAATGAACTGGAGCCGGCCGAGCGGGACATCGCGATGGTCTTCCAGAACTATGCGCTCTACCCTCACATGACCGTGTTCGACAACATGGCCTACGGTCTGAAGATCAAGAAGGTGCCGATCGCCGAGATCAAACAGCGCGTGGACAAGGCCGCGGGCATCCTGGAGCTGGGGCACCTGCTGGAGCGCAAGCCGCGCGAACTCTCGGGCGGCCAGCGCCAGCGCGTGGCCATGGGCCGCGCCATCGTGCGCCAGCCGCAGGTGTTCCTGTTCGACGAGCCGCTCTCCAACCTGGACGCCAAACTCCGTGCCCAGACCCGGCTGGAGATTCAGAAACTGCACCGCGAACTCGGCATCACCTCGCTGTTCGTCACGCACGACCAGGTGGAAGCCATGACGCTGGCGCAACGCATGATCGTGATGAACGCCGGCAACATGGAGCAGTTCGGCACACCCGAAGAGGTGTATTCGCGCCCGGCCACCACCTTCGTGGCCAGCTTCATCGGCTCGCCGCCCATGAAC
>JANPKR010000273.1:0-3783 GCA_031426175.1 Hydrogenophaga sp.
AGCTTCCGGAGCGATGACCGAGTGGCCGAAGGTGCTCCCCTGCTAAGGGAGTATGGGGTGTAGAGCCTCATCGAGGGTTCGAATCCCTCTCGCTCCGCCAGACACCAAGCCCCACCGCCATTGGCTGTGGGGCTTTTTCACGTCCAGTCGTCGTGCAGAGCCCGGTGCCTCGACAGGCCACACGTGTCGCTGTATCGACCGCCAAGCAAGGACTTTTGCGATGAACGCTTCGCTCGCACCCGCCGACCAGATGCAACTGGCCATGCACTTCCACTCGCAGGGCCAGCTCGACAACGCACGCACGCTGTACGAAGGCGTTTTGCGCCAGTTTCCAAACGACTTCAGCGTGCGCTACCACCTGGGTCTGCTGGAGTCGCAGGCGGGTGATGTGGAGCGCGCTGCGCTGCATTTCGGCCGCGCGGTGCAGGCCAACCCGCAGAACGCCGATGCGCAGAACAACCTGGCCTTCATCCTGCAGCAACTCGGCCGCGATGCCGAAGCGTTGCTGGCATTCCAGCAGGCGCAGGCGCTGCGCCCCACCGATGCCGACATCGCCATCAACCTCGGGCTCCTGCACAAGAAGCTGCGGCAACTGCCACAGGCGTTGGCATGTTTCGAGCAGGCGCTGCATTCCCATCCGCAACATGTGGCGCTGCTTTGCAATCGCGGCAATGTCCTGCAACTCATGGGTCAGCAAAGCGCGGCTCTGGCCTGCTATGAACAGGCGCTGGCCGTTGAGCCCGACAACCCGGTGGTGCTGTGCAACGCCAGCAACGTGCTCGGCGAACTGGCGCGCTACCAGGATGCATTTGAATGCGCGGACCGGGCCACCCTGGCTCACCCCGGGCACGCCCAAGCCTGGGTCGAGCGCGGCAACGCCCTCAAGCTGCTCGACCGCACCACCGATGCCGTGGCCAGTTTCGAGAAGGCGCTGCAGATCGACCCGGGTTTGGTGCAGGCCCATACCAGCCTGGCCGCCACGGTGCTGAGCGACAGCGTGGACACAGACCAAGTGGTCGAGGCCGGTCGCCAAAGCCTGGCCGCTTATCTCAAGGCCACTTACCTCCCGCCGCGCTTGCGGCAGACAGGTCTGACCGTCAGTGCCGCGCGGCTCAAGCACGATGTGCAACAGGCGCTCTGGCTTGCAAAGCACGGTCACGAAGTACCGGGCCTGGCGGCCTTCCTAAAGACCGGGGAGACCTTGCTGCAAAAGGTGCAGGACCCTGCGGCGGCCCGTGCTGTGCACGCCACCCCGGCCGAGCTGGCGCGCATGCAGACCTTTCTGAGCGCACCTTGGGTGCACGCCATGCCATCAATGCCCGACGTGCTCAACCCGGCCAACGACTGGCCTGCGTTGGAGGACGCCTACCTCGCCGGCACACCCGAGATACTGACCATCGACAACTTTCTCTCTGCGCCCGCGCTTGAGGCTTTCCAGACATTTGCCCACGCCTCCCGCGTGTGGCACGGCGAGTACGCCAACAACTACCTGGGCGCTTTTGCCAACCGAGGCTTCAACAGCCAGCTGCACCTGCAACTGGCGCGTGAGCTCAAGCAACGCATGCCACGCGTGTTCCAGGACTACCTGCTCACACAGCTCTGGGGCTTCAAGTACGAGCCAGCGGTCACGCGCGGCATCAACGTGCACGCCGATTTCGCCAAGGTCAACCTGAATTTCTGGATTGCTCCCAGCGAACACAACCTCGACCCCGACAGCGGTGGGCTCAAGGTATATGACGTGCCTGCGCCCGCAGACTGGACTTTTGAGCAGTACAACATCGACAGTGCGCTGATCTACGGCTTTCTGGAACAGCACCAGGCAAAGTGCGTCACGGTGCCGCACCGCTGCAACCGCGCCGTGTTGTTCAACTCGGCGTTGTTCCACGAGACCGACACCATCCATTTCGTCGACAGCTACGAAAGCCGCCGCGTCAACATGACCTACCTCTTTGGCCGCCAGCTGCGCTGAAAACACCACGTCCCCATGGCATCTGTCTCCCCGCCCGCCGCGGCCCTGAGCCGCGCTGCCTTTGCCACGCTGCTGCTCATCGCGTTCATGATGGGCGCCAACCACGTGGCAGCCCGACTGGCGTTCGACAACGGTGTGAGCGTGGCCACTGCGGTGGCGTTTCGCAGCGGGGTCACAGCGCTGGTGGTGGGCCTGATCCTGCTGCTTTACCGCGTGCCCGTGAGCCTGCAGTCCAGGCACCGCAAAGCCCTGCCTGCCATCGGTTTGCTGGTGGGTGTGCAGAGCCTGTGCCTCTACGCATCGGTGGCGAGGCTGCCGGTGGCGCTGGCCTTGCTGGCTTTCAACACCTACCCGCTGTGGACGGCGCTGTGGGCGCGCGTGGTCTACGGCCAGCGGCCGCAGCCCCGGGTGTTGCGGGCCATGCCGGTGATGCTGCTGGGCCTGGCGTTGGCGCTGGATGTGTCCGGGGCCGCGTCGGGTCTGGGCGCTTCCGGGCATTGGGCGCAGATCGGCGTGGGCGTGGCGTTTGCGCTCACAGCGGCTGCCACCTTTGGTCTGGCCTTGGTGATCACGCAACACGAGACAGATGACCTCGACGGACGGCTTCGCACCGCCACCACCATGACCATCGTGGGGATCATGGCGTTGATCGCGTGTGGTGTGCAGGGTGGGCTGGCTTTGCCTCAGGCGCCTGTGGGCTGGTGGGGTCTGTTCGGCCTGACCGTGCTCTACGGCACCGCCTTCACCATCATGTTCACGGTGTTGCCCAAGTTGGGCGTGGTGGGCAACTCGGCCATCATGAACATCGAGCCCATCTTTGCGCTGGTGCTGGCTTGGGCCATCCTGGGTCAGTCGATCGCGGCGGTGCAGGTGGCTGGAGGCCTGCTGGTGGTGGCCACGGTGATGTGGCTCGGGTTGCGGAAAGCCTAGTCGTCCAGGGAAGCGCTCCAGCGGTCGTTCCAATCGTCCCGCGGTGGCGGATCGCTCAGGTTTTCAATGTCTCGACGATCCCGCTTCGTCGGTCGACCCATTGTCTGGCTGTGCGCAGGTTCGGGCGCGAGGCGCCGCATCTCGGCGGTGGCGGCGCGTTGGGCCAGCGAGGCCGGCGTTTCCTCAAACAGCAAGGCGGCCACTGGAGCCGAAGCGCGCACGCCACTCAATGCACGTACCACCACGGTGCGCACCTCGTGGCCGATACGCAGTTCCAGCGTGTCGCCGGTTTTCACGTCTTTCGATGGCTTGACCAGCTGGCCGTTGAGCCGGACGCGACCCTTGTCGATCTCTTCACTGCTCAGGCCGCGCGTCTTGTAAAAGCGTGCGGCCCAGAGCCATTTATCCAGACGGACTTTGATCGTCGGTGCATCGGGTGTGGTTGAAGGTTTCATGTCTCGAGGGTGGTGGAGGCCAATGGCAGGCGTGCCGTGGCGTCAAGGCCGTGCTGCGGGCCGGTGCGGTTGTCCAGATCGATGCTTCCATTCAGCGACTGCACGATCTCACGGCAGATCGCCAGCCCCAGGCCGGAGCCGGCGCTGCCCGGACTGTGGCGGTGGTCGGTGGCGAAGGGTTGGAACAGGCGCTCGCGCAGCTCGGCCGAGATGCCTGGGCCTGCATCGCTGATGGTGAGTGCGGCGGTGCTGGCATCGGTCACCAGCGCCACGGTCAGCGCGGAGCCCGGGGGTGTGCTCTTGATGGCGTTGTGCAGCAAGTTGCGGCTGAGTTCGCGCAGTGCCCATTCGTGGGCGCGCACGGGCGCGGGCTGCGTGGTGATGGAGAAGTCGAGCGAGCGCTCGGCGATGAGGGCCGAGAGATCAAGC
>JANPKR010000274.1:0-8130 GCA_031426175.1 Hydrogenophaga sp.
CATGGTCGACTTCGAACTCTTCTCCGACGCCCAGGGCCGCTGGGTGTGCCGCGTGGCCGGCGCAGAGCCGCAGGTGGGCGTGCAGGTCGTGCGCTCGTTCCCGCTGAGCGCGCCCATGGAGTCGATATCCATCGTCGGCCCCGACGGGCACGAAGTGGTGTTCGTGGCCCGACTCGACTCGCTGGACGACACCCGGCAAGCCGCTCTGGTGCAGGCGCTGACGGAGCGCGAGTTCTCGCCGGTGATCCAGCGCATCCGCGAGGTCAGCACCTTCGGCACGCCCAGCACCTGGCAAGTCGACACCGATCGCGGTGCGACCGAACTGGTGCTCAAGGTGGAGGAAGACATCCGCCGGCTGCCGGGCCAGCGCCGCCTGCTGATCACCAGCGCGCACGGCGTGGTGTTCGACGTCCCAGACCGCAACCAGCTTGACCGCGCCTCGCGCCGTCTGCTCGAACGTTTTCTCTGAGTCTGGCCAGTGACAGTTCCCGAACCGTCCTGCCGACGAAGGGTTGCCCTTTGATATGACGATCATCATATTTACCGCTACATTCGCGGCATGGACATCGCCCCCAGCCGCAAAGCCCTGACCCACGAACGCATCCTGGAGACCGCGGCCCGCGCCATCCGGCGGGCGGGTTTTCAGGGTGTCGGCGTGGCCGACATCATGAAGGAAGCCGGGCTGACCCACGGCGGCTTCTATGCCCACTTCGCCTCGCGCGACGCCTTGCTCGTGGAAGCGCTGGAGCACGCCGGACGGCACAGTGCGCAGCGGCTCGACAAGGGCCAGGCGCTGCGCCAGGCGCGCGGCGTGAGCGCATTTCGCGCATTGGTTGAAGGCTACCTGTCGGACCAACACCTGAGCGACACCGAAAAGGGCTGTGCGGTGGCGGCCCTGGCGTCCGAGATGCCGCGCCAGGCACCCGAGGTGCGTGAGGCGGGCGCGCAGCGCGTGCGCGGCCTGGTCCATCGGGTGCGCGATGCGTTGCCCCACCACGCTGCGCCGGAGGTGGCGACGGCGGTGGCCAGTCAGATGGTGGGCGCGCTTCAGCTGGCGCGCGCCTTGGGCAACAACGCCGAAGGTCGCGCCCTGCTGGCCACCAACCGCAGCGCCCTGCTGGCGCAGCACGAAGATTCCCGATGACCAACGCGTTGAGCCAATCCCGTGTGCAGCAGATGCTGCACGCCCCGCTGCTTCCGACCCTCATGCGCCTGGCCACGCCCAACGTGATGGGCCTGTTCGCCATGACCATCGTGATCGGCTACGACGGCTACATCCTCGGGCGCCTGGGTCCAGATGCGTTGGCAGGCATCGCGCTGGTGCTTCCGCTGGCCATGCTGATGGGGCAGATGTCGGCTGGTGGCATCGGCGGCGCCACCACCGCTGCGGTGGCACGCGCGCTGGGCGCGGGCCGTGCTGAAGATGCCAGCCGCCTCGCACAGCAAGCGCTTTTCATCGCGCTGCTGCTGGCCGTGCTGTTCATGGTGGCGACGCTGGGCTTCGGGCGCGGCATCTTCGCCGGCATGGGCGGGCGGGGCGCCGCGCTGGACGCCGCGCTCGCCTATTCGAACGTGCTGTTCAGCGGCGCGGTGGTCATCTGGTTCACCAACGTGTTGGCCGCCGTGGTGCGCGGCGCGGGCAACATGCTGCTGCCCTCGGTGCTGCTGCTGGGCACGGCGCTGCTGCACCTGGTGTTGTGCCCGCTGTTGGTGTTCGGCTGGGGACCGTTGCCGGGACTGGGCATGGCCGGCGCGGCGGTGAGCACGCTGCTGGTGAACGGCGCTTCGGCGCTGGTGATGGTGGCCCACCTGATGCGGCGCAACGGTGCCGTGCAGCTGCAGCGCTCACCCTGGCGGCTTCACGGGCCGCTGCTGCGCGACATCCTGCGTGTGGGGCTGCCGGCGTCCATGAGCCCGGTGATCAGCAACGCGTCCATCGCGGTGGCAACCGCCTTCGTGGGCAGCTTTGGCACGGCCGCGCTCGCGGGCTACGGTGTGGCAGCGCGGCTGGAATACATCCTGGTGCCGATCGCGTTTGGTTTCGGGACCGCCCTGACTGCGATGGTGGCCACCAACATGGGCGCCGGGCAGTCGGCTCGTGCCGTGCGTGCGGCCTGGGTGGGCGGTGCGGTCGTCGCCGCCATCACCGGCGGCATGGGTCTGGTCACGGCGATCGCACCGGCGCTGTGGCTGAACCTCTTCACCGCCGACCTTGAGGTGCTGGGCTTCGGCGCCCGCTACCTCAACATCGTGGGGGGTTGCTATGCGTTCTTCGGTCTCGGCCTGGCGCTGTTTTTTGCTTCGCAAGGCGCGGGCCGCATGTTCTGGCCGCTGGCGGGCAGCATGGCGCGGCTGCTGGTGCTGTTGGTGGGCGGCTGGCTGTGCGTGCACGTGTTCCAGACCTCGGCCACGGGCCTGTTTGCCGTGATCGCGTTCAGCCTGGTGCTCTATGGCTCCACCATTGCGATCGCGATCCGCCTGGGCAGCTGGACGCGATGAGCCCATTCCTGCCACCACCACCGGAGACCCCATGACCACACTCGCCGACCAATTCAACGCGCGCGGCACAGGCGCACTCCCCGGCCACCTCGGCCTGGTCATCAACCACGTGAGTCCGACCGAAGTGCGGTCCGAACTCGACGTGACGCCGACCACCATGGCGCCCAACGGCTTCCTGCACGCGGGCAGCGTGGTCACGCTGGCGGACACCAGTTGCGGCTACGGCTGCGTGGCCAACCTGCCCAAGGAGGCCACAGGTTTCACGACGATCGAACTCAAGAGCAACCACCTGGGCACGGCGCGCGAAGGCACCATCGATTGCGTGGCCACACCGGTCCACCTCGGGCGCACCACACAAGTGTGGGACGCGACCGTCACGCACCGCGAGACGGGCAAGACGATCGCGCTCTTCCGCTGCACGCAGATGGTCCTCTATCCCAAGGCCTGACGAACACGGCTCAGCGCCTGCGCACCAGGTCGGCAACGATGGTCACCAGGGCCATCACGATGAAGATGACGAAGAGCACCTTGCCGATGCTCGCGGCACCCGCGGCCAGCCCACCAAAGCCGAGCACGGCCGCGATCAGGGCGATGATGAAAAAGACGACGGCGTAGTGCAGCATGCGGGGCTCCTGGTTGGGTACAACGACGGTGGTTGCGAGGCCTCCAATGTAGGCACCAGCAACGCCGCTTCATGCAAGCCAACGCCCCGAGCGGCTGTAGGAATCCTCCGACGGTTGGGCCGACGCAGACAACCTGCTCAGGGCTTGCGCGGGGGTGCGGACTGGGCTTCGGTCTGTGTCGGTGCGACGGCCACGGTGCAGGGGTCGACATTGCTGGTGGAGCCTTGTTCGATCAGCGGCAGCAAGGCGGCGGCTGGCCCGGCGATGGCACCGAGTGCCACCGCACCGAGCACCCGACCGACCAGGCCCTGCGCCTCAATGCCGACTTGCGGATCGGCCAGCGTGCCGGTCACGGTGACCGGGGTGCGCAGAGACAGCGGAGACCAGTCGTGCGAGCGCGTCACAACGCGCAACGCCAGCGACTCGTCGCGCAGGCTCACCTGCCCGGTGATGCGGATGGTGCTGTCGACACTGTCGATCACCGCCAACGTGGGCGCCACCACACCGTTGCGCGCGACCATGTCGAACCGGGCACAGCGCAAGGGCAAGGGTTGGTCGCCGCGGATCAGCACACCCAGCGATTCGGCCACATCCAGGCCCATGGCTTCGGTGGCCAGGTGGGACAGCGTGCCGTCGCGCAGGGTGAGCTTCACCGGGCCGTCCAGGCTGGAGAGGATCTCGGCGGTGGAGCGGCCCGCGCCGCGCACGTGGACGGTGCCGAAGAGCAAGCCCGTCAGGTAGCTTTGCACCACCTGGTCGCCGCCCTGGCGGGCCTCATTGCGCTCCTTTTTCAAGGCCGCGGTGCCTTTGGCGGGGGGCACGCTGGTGGTCGCATCCGCGGTGCTCAGTCCGCGCAACCAGCCAGCCATGTCGATGGCTTTGAAATCAAGCTTGGCCACCCAGGCGGCCGGGCTGGCGTTGGCGTCAAGTTGCGTCGAGCCTGCGATCGATCCACCCGACACCGATGCTTTCAGGTCGTCCAGCTTCAGAACACCTCCCGCCAGGCGCACACGCGTCTTCACGTTTTGCAGAGGCGCCATGGCTGTGGTGCCGAAGTCCAGCTGGTTGATGTCCACCTGCACGTCGGCGTCCATCGCTTTGAGGGACGGCAGATCGAAGCGTCGCTGCGGCAACACCCGACCCGGGGCGGTGGCGTCTTCCTGCGCAGCGTCGCCACCTTTGGCTCCGATGGCGGGGCCCAGGTCGGCCAGCGCGAGCCGGCTGCCCGTGAGTTGACCGGACAGTTTGGACGGCTTCTGCCGCTGGTCGAACAACAGGTCGCCAGCGAGCTGGCTGGTGCCGATGACGGCGCGTTGGGCTTTCAGACGCCAGGCACCGGCTTCGTGGTCCAGCGTGCCCCGCAGATCGAACGGCGGCGTCTGCGGCAGGGTGATGCCCAGAGGGTCACCCACGGCGGCCAGCGAACGGCCCTTGAACCGGATCTCGCCCTGCAGACGCGGCGTGCCCAGCAACGCGGCGGCCTGGCCGTCAAACAGAAGGCGCGAAGTCCCCACGCTGCCTTCCACGCGCAGCGGCACCCAAGGCGCGGCGGCGGAACCATCCGCGTCCTGCAGCAAGGGCAGGGTGCTGCCGGCCCGCACGTTCAGCTTGAGCGGCAGGGCCTGGTAGCGGCCGTTGAACGTGGCCACATAGCCTGCATCGGCGCCGGCCACGGCCTCACCCTCGCTGCCTTGCACGGCCACTTTCAGGTCCACGTCCTGGAGCGCGTCATTCCAGTCGATGCGGCCCTGTTTCATGAGCAACGTGCCGAATCGCGGCAGGCCGGCCAACGGGTCGGACTGGGTGTCTTCAGGTTGGGGCGCGCCGAGCTGCCAGTTGGCGCTGCCGTCCTTCAGCCGGACCAGTTGCGCATCGAGCTTGTCGGCCTGCAGGCTGTGCACGCGCAAACGCTCGCCCTGGCGCCATCGCCAGACATCGCCCCAGGTCCAGGCCAGCGAAACGCCTTCCGCGTCAAGGAGGTGCGGCACCTTGAAGCGTTCGTCCGAGGCGATTTGCAGCCGCCCCACCGCGAGGCGCGGGCGCCAGAACAGGTGCAGGTTCACGTTG
Source organism: Hydrogenophaga sp. (assembly GCA_031426175.1). GTDB lineage: Bacteria > Pseudomonadota > Gammaproteobacteria > Burkholderiales > Burkholderiaceae_C > Hydrogenophaga. The sequence continues at coordinate 5,190 of JANPKR010000274.1, forward strand.
CCTTGCAGCACCACGGGCACACCGGCCCCGCGGGTCATGGCACGTTCCATGGGCTGGCGCAACACGGGCCAGCCGGTCATCTCACCCACCACCACACCGATCAGCAGCAATCCCGCCACGCCAGCCGCCAGCCAAGTGGGGCGGCGCCAACGCGGGCCTGGCGCCGGGGTGGGTGGGGCGTCAGCGCGGGGGTCTATCGGCACGGTTTGTTGCTCAAAAGGGTCATGCTTTCCATTGTGGAGGGCCGGCCGCGCGGCGTATGTGTGGCAGCGAACCGACCCGGTGCAATGGCCCCCGCTAGTCTGTGGCGATGACCGAACCGCTGCCCACAACCAAACCGCACGCCAGGGAGCCCGACGGCGCCCGATCCGCCGCGGTTGCGCAGTGGGCACAGCACGGCAACGCGTGGGTGCTGGGCATCGGTGGGCCATGGCGCAGCCACCGGGGCGCCCTGCCCGATGCGCCAGCCACCCTGGTGCAAGGCGAAGTGCGATTCGACACCGCAGCGCTCAGCTCGTGGGACGTGGCGCTCGCTTCCGCCCTGTGGCAGCGTCTGAGCGCGCTGAAGCGACCGCCGGTTCAGGTCGACCTTCAAGGTCTGCCCGAGGGGCTGCGCGAGATCTTGTCGATGGCGCTGGCCGAGACACCCGCTGCCGCAGCGCCCGCCCGCGTCCCGGGCCGCATCGCCCGCCTGGGCGCGAGCACCCAGTCCTGGTGGGCCGACGGGCGCCGCTCACTCACCTTCGTGGGTGAGGTGTTGCAGTCGGTGGGTCGCTTCCTGCGCGGCCGCAGCGACATGCGCTGGAGCGACCTGGCCTGGCAAATCGAGCAGACCGGCCCGCGCAGCCTGCCGATCGTGGCCCTGGTGAGTTTTCTGGTCGGCCTGATCGTGGCCTACATGGGCGCTGCGCAGCTTCAGCGCTTCGGCGCGCAGAACTTCATTGCCGATCTGGTCACCGTGGGCGTGGTGCGCGAAGTGGCCGCCTTGCTGGTGGGCATCGTGCTGGCGGGTCGCGTGGGCGCGGCGTTTGCCGCGCAGATCGGCAGCATGCGGGCCAACGAGGAGGTGGATGCGCTGACCACCTTGGGCATCAACCCGGTCGACTTTCTGGTGCTCCCGCGTGTGCTCGCGCTGTTGGCGGTGGGGCCACTGCTCACGGCGTTCGCCGCGCTGGTGGGCATGGCGGTGGGCTGGCTGGTGGCCGTGGGCCTCTATGGGGTGACGCCACTCGAATACGTGTACGCCAGCGCGCAGGCACTGACGCTGCCGCACGTGCTGATCGGCTTGCTCAAGGGCACGGTGTACGCGGTGCTGGTGGCGCTGGCCGGTTGCCTGCAGGGCATGTCGGCCGGGCGCAGCGCGCAGGCCGTGGGTGACGCCACCACCGCCGCCGTGGTTCAGGCCATTGTGTGGATGGTGGTTGCGGCCTCGGCGCTCACCGTGGTCTTTCAGCGGCTGGACTGGTGACCTGATGACCATTCCGCTGATCCGTGTGCAGGGCATGACCATGGCCTTTGGCGACAACACCGTGCAGCACGACCTCAGCTTCGACGTGTTGCCCGGGGAGGTGCTGGCCATCGCGGGCGGCAGCGGCTGCGGCAAGAGCACCTTGCTGCGCCACCTCATCGGCCTGCAGGCCCCCGCCGCCGGCCGGGTGCTGCACGGCGAGCAAGACCTGTACGCGGCGGACGCGCAGACGCTGGGTGCGCTGCGCCAGGGCTTTGGTGTGGCGTTTCAGGCCGGCGCCCTGTGGAGCAGCATGACGGTGGGCGAAAACGTGATGCTGCCCATGCAGCTGTTCACCCAACGCGACGCGCAGGCCTGCGAGCAGGAAGCGCGCTTCAAGCTCGCACTGGTGGGCCTGGCCGGCAGTTTTGAGGCCGAACCCGCCCAGCTCAGCGGCGGCATGCGCAAGCGCGCCGCGATTGCGCGGGCATTGGCGCTCGATCCGCCACTGCTCTTTCTCGACGAACCCTCGGCCGGCCTGGACCCGCTCTCGTCGGCCCACCTCGACGACCTCATCCGCCACCTGCGCGACGACCTGGGCACCGCCGTGGTGATGGTCAGCCACGAGCTGGGCAGCATCTTCGCGCTGGCCGACCGGATGCTGTTTCTCGACGCCAAGACCAAAACCATGACCGCACTCGGCCCCCCGGACGAACTGCTGCACCACGGCCCGCCCGGTGTGAAGGTCTTCCTGCGCCGCGGCGCCACCGAACCCGAGACCGAAGCCGCATGAAGCGCCAGCTCAGCCCCACCCTCATCGGCACCTTCGTGGTGGTCGGTCTGGCCTTGATTGCCACCACCATCATTGCGCTGGCCGGCAACAGCCTTTTCACACGCAAGGAGAAAGCCGTCATGTTTTTCAGAGGCTCGGTCTATGGCCTGCAAGTGGGCGCACCGGTGGTGTTTCGTGGTGTGCGGGTCGGCAGCGTGGAATCGATCGCGGTGTTCTACGACCGCAAGACCGACGACTTCTCGATTCCTGTGGTGGTCGGCCTCGAAGGCGACGCGGTGAGCGGACTCGATGGCCGCCGCACCAAGGGCGTGGGGCTGGCGCTGCCGGCGTTGGTTGAGCGTGGGCTGAGCGCCCAGCTCGCCATGCAGAGCCTGCTGACCGGCCAGCTGTATGTGGACCTGGACCTGCGCCCCGAGCGGCCGGGCGATCTGCGCGGCACCTACCTGGATGTCACTGAGATCCCGACCACCGCCACCGCGATCCAGGCGCTGAAGAACCAGCTCGAGGGCATGGATTTCCGCAAGATCGCCGAAGACCTCTCGGCGATTGCAGCCTCGGCGCGCGCCATGGTCTCCGGCCCGGAGCTGAAGCAGGCGCTGACCGACCTGGCTGCGATCACCGCCACCTTCAACCGCGTGGCCACCAAACTCGACCAGCGCATCGATCCGTTGAGCAACGAGCTGCAACGCTCGCTGGTGTCG
>JANPKR010000275.1:0-7268 GCA_031426175.1 Hydrogenophaga sp.
CGAAAGCCCTTCTCGCGCTCGCCGACGGCACGGTCTTTACAGGCGTCTCCATCGGCGCCACCGGTCAGACCACGGGTGAGGTGGTGTTCAACACCTCACTCACCGGCTACCAGGAAATCCTCACCGATCCGAGTTACTGCCGGCAGATCGTGACGCTCACGTATCCGCACATCGGCAACACCGGCATCAACGCCGAAGACGTCGAAGCCAGTCGCATTCACGCCGCTGGCCTGATCATCAAAGACCTGCCCCTGCTGGCCTCCAACTTCCGCAGCACCGAAACGTTGTCGCAGTACCTGCAGCGCGAAGGAACGGTGGCCATTGCCGATCTCGACACGCGCGCGCTCACGCGCCGCCTGCGCACCCACGGCGCGCAGAACGGCTGCATCGTCGCCCTGCCGGTTGGCGAGGTCATCACGGAATCGCACCGCGCCGCCGCTGTGGCCGCTGCGAAGGCGGCGCCCAACATGGCCGGCCAAGACCTGGCCAAGGTGGTGTCGGCCAAAGAGCCCTACGCCTGGACGCAGACCGAGTGGCAACTCGGCTTCGGTTACGGCGAGCAGATTGCGCCGCGCTTCCACGTGGTGGCCTACGACTTCGGCGTCAAGAACAACATCCTGCGCATGCTGGCGCAACGCGGCTGCAAGATCACCGTGGTACCGGCGCAGACGCCCGCGTCCGACGTGTTCAAGCTCAAGCCCAGCGGCGTATTCCTCTCCAATGGTCCGGGCGACCCGGAGCCTTGCGACTACGCAATCGCCGCCGCGCGCGAGATCATCGAAGCCGGCGTGCCCACCTTCGGTATCTGCCTGGGCCACCAGATCCTGGCGCTGGCCAGTGGTGCCAAGACCTTCAAGATGAAGTTCGGCCACCACGGTGCCAACCACCCGGTGAAAGACCTGGACAACGGTCGCGTGTCCATCACCAGCCAGAACCACGGCTTCGCGGTGGACGAGAAGACCCTGCCGGCCACGCTGCGCGCCACCCACGTGAGCCTCTTCGACGGCACGCTGCAGGGCCTGGCCCGCACCGACAAGCCGGCCTTTTGCTTCCAGGGTCACCCGGAAGCCTCGCCAGGCCCGCACGACATCGGCTACCTGTTCGACCGGTTCATCGATCTCATGCAGGCCCGCGTGAGTGCCACCACCTAAGACCGCCGCCATGAAGCTCTTCAGTTTTCCCGTGTTCGCCATCGAAAAGGCCATCGGCAAGCGCATGCTGACGTTGGACGCGCCGCACAAGGACTGGTTTGCCCAGCGCTGGGCGCAGAAGCCCTACCGCAAGGCGTTCCTGGAGAACAAGGCCATGCCGCTGGTCACGCTGCTGGCCAAGGGCAAGACCTGGGACGACGAGACCTTCAACACCGAACTGGCGGCCTGGGACGCACGCTTTTACGACGCTGAAGTCGAGGTGCTGCGTCCCCTGATCGAAGGCGACGGCCTGCTGCAGCTGATGCAGAAAAACGTGCCGGCCGAGCGACTGCAGGCCTTGCTGAACACACTGGACACCCAGCGCCAGACCTGAGCGCACGCTACAGGCCGACGCAAACACCGCGAACCCCATGCCCAAAAGAACCGATATCCAAACCGTCCTCATCATCGGCGCCGGCCCGATCATCATTGGCCAGGCCTGTGAGTTCGATTACTCCGGCGTGCAGGCCTGCAAGGCATTGCGCGAGGAGGGCTACAAGGTCGTGCTGATCAACAGCAACCCCGCGACCATCATGACCGACCCGGCCACAGCCGACGTCACCTACATCGAGCCCATCACCTGGCAGACGGTGGAGAAGATCATCGCCAAAGAGCGTCCGCTCGCCGCCGGCGGTTTCGCCATCCTGCCCACGATGGGCGGCCAGACCGCGCTCAATTGCGCGCTTGATCTCTGGCGCAACGGCGTGCTGGCGAAGTACGACGTGGAGCTGATCGGCGCCACGCCCGAAGCCATCGACAAGGCCGAGGACCGCCTGAAGTTCAAGGACGCCATGACCAAGATTGGTCTGGGCTCGGCACGCTCGGGCATTGCCCACAGCTTGGATGAGGCCTGGGGCGTGCAGAAGACCGTGGGCTTCCCCGTGGTGATCCGCCCCAGCTTCACGCTCGGGGGCACCGGCGGCGGCATTGCCTACAACCCCGAAGAGTTCGAGACCATCTGCAAGCGTGGCCTGGAAGCCTCGCCCACCAACGAGCTGCTGATCGAAGAGTCGCTGCTCGGCTGGAAAGAGTACGAGATGGAAGTGGTGCGCGACAAGGCGGACAACTGCATCATCGTTTGCTCGATCGAAAACCTCGACCCCATGGGCGTGCACACCGGTGACTCGATCACCGTGGCACCCGCCCAGACACTGACCGACAAGGAATACCAGATCCTGCGCAATGCCAGCCTGGCCGTGCTTCGCGAGATCGGCGTGGACACCGGCGGCTCCAACGTGCAGTTCTCCATCAACCCGGTCGACGGCCGCATGGTGGTGATCGAGATGAACCCGCGCGTGTCTCGCTCCTCTGCACTCGCTTCCAAGGCCACGGGCTTCCCCATCGCCAAGGTTGCGGCCAAACTGGCCATCGGCTACACGCTGGACGAGCTGCGCAACGAGATCACCGGGGGCGCCACGCCCGCCAGTTTCGAGCCCAGTATCGACTACGTGGTCACCAAGATCCCGCGTTTCGCGTTCGAGAAATTCCCCACCGCCGACAGCCGCCTGACCACGCAGATGAAGAGCGTGGGCGAGGTGATGGCCATGGGTCGCACTTTCCAGGAATCGTTCCAGAAAGCCTTGCGTGGCCTCGAGGTGGGCGTGGACGGCATGAATGAAAAGACGCAGGATCGCGAGACGCTGGAGCGTGAACTCGGGGAGCCTGGCCCCGACCGCATCTGGTACGTGGGCGACGCTTTCGCTGCTGGCTGGACCATGGAAGAAGTTCACCAGTTCACCAAGATCGACCCGTGGTTCCTGGTGCAGATCGAGGAGATCGTGAAGATCGAACTGGCGCTGGAAAAAACCAGCCTGGAGGCGATCGACACCGAAACGCTGCGAGGCCTGAAGAAGAAGGGTTTCTCCGACCGCCGTCTGGCCAAGCTGCTCAAGACCAACGACCAGGCTGTGCGCGAGCGCCGTATCGCCGAAAACATCCGCCCGGTCTACAAACGCGTGGACACCTGCGCGGCCGAGTTCGCCACCGACACCGCCTACCTGTACTCCACCTACTAAGGCCATGGCGACGGCGATTGCGAAGCCGAGCCGACGAACAACAAGAAGATCATGGTGCTGGGCGGTGGTCCCAACCGCATCGGTCAGGGCATCGAGTTCGACTACTGCTGCGTGCACGCCGCACTCGCCCTGCGCGAAGACGGCTTTGAAACCATCATGGTCAACTGCAACCCCGAGACCGTGTCGACCGATTACGACACCAGCGACCGCCTGTACTTCGAGCCGCTCACGCTCGAAGACGTTCTGGAAATTGTGGACAAGGAGAAGCCGCTGGGCGTGATCGTTCAATACGGCGGCCAGACGCCATTGAAGCTCGCGCTCGGCCTGGAGGCCGCAGGCGTGCCCATCATCGGCACCAGCCCCGACATGATCGACGCGGCCGAAGACCGCGAGCGCTTCCAGCAGCTGCTGCACACGCTCGGCCTGCGCCAGCCACCCAACGCCACCGCGCGTGCCGAACCCGAAGCGCTGGAGAAGGCCGCCGCGCTGGGTTACCCGCTGGTGGTGCGCCCGAGCTATGTGCTCGGTGGGCGCGCGATGGAAATCGTGCACGAGCAGCGCGACCTGGAGCGCTACATGCGTGAAGCGGTCAAGGTGAGCCACGACTCGCCTGTGCTCCTCGACCGTTTCCTGAACGACGCGATCGAGTGCGATGTGGACGCGATCCGAGACCACACGGGCCGTGTTTTCATCGGCGGCGTGATGGAACACATCGAGCAGGCCGGCGTGCACAGCGGTGACTCAGCATGCTCGCTGCCGCCTTACTACCTGAGCAAAGCCACAGTGGACGAGCTCAAGCGCCAGACTGCGGCCATGGCCGAGGGCCTGAACGTGATCGGCCTGATGAACGTGCAGTTCGCCATCCAGGAGGTGGACGGCCAGGACGTGATCTTCGTGTTGGAGGTGAACCCTCGTGCCTCGCGCACCGTGCCCTTCGTCTCCAAGGCCACCGGCATTCAGCTCGCCAAGGTGGCCGCGCGCTGCATGGCAGGTCAGTCGCTCGACGCTCAGGGCATCGGCGCCGAGGTGACGCCACCGTATTTCAGCGTCAAGGAAGCTGTGTTCCCGTTTGTGAAGTTCCCGGGTGTGGATACCATCCTCGGCCCTGAAATGAAGTCCACCGGCGAGGTCATGGGTGTGGGCAAGACCTTTGGCGAAGCTTTTGTGAAGAGCCAGCTGGGCGCCGGCACCAAACTGCCGACCTCCGGCAAGGTGTTTCTCACCGTGAAGAACAGCGACAAGCCGCGCGCGGTGGAGATCGCCCGCCAGCTGGTGGCCATGGGTTTCGAGTTGGTCGCCACCCGCGGCACGGCAGCCGCCATCAGCGCGGCCGGTGTGTCGGTTCAGATGGTGAACAAGGTCACCGAAGGTCGTCCACACATCGTCGATGCCATCAAAAACGGCGATATCGTGCTCGTGATCAACACGGTGGAAGAGCGCCGCAATGCCATCACCGACTCGCGCGCGATCCGCACCTCGGCATTGCTGGCCCGGGTGACCACCTTCACCACCATTGCCGGTGCTGAAGCTGCAGTGGAAGGCATGAAGCACCTGGACAACCTGAGCGTGATCTCGGTGCAGGAGATGCACGCTCAACTTTGAGGCCTGCCGAATCGGTTCCGGGTTGTTCCCAGTTGAGCGCAGGGGAATCCCCGGGGCATAATTGCCCGCAGCAGACCGCCGACCGGTAACGATCGGCGGTTTCCTTTTGTATCGACGCAGACGCAGGCTGCGGCACCTCCCAGCCCTGGAGCACCCCATGACCACCCTACCCATCACCAAGCGCGGCGCTGAAAAACTCAAGGAAGAGCTGCACCGCCTGAAGACCGTGGACCGCCCCTGGGTGATCAACGCGATCGCCGAAGCGCGCGCGCAGGGCGACCTGAGCGAAAACGCCGAGTACGACGCCGCCAAGGACCGCCAGGGCTTCATCGAAGGGCGCATTGCCGAGATCGAAGGCAAGCTCTCGGCCGCGCAGATCATCGACCCCACCGCGGTGGATGCGGGTGGCAAGGTGGTGTTCGGCGCCACGGTGGAGTTGGAAGACGAAGCCAGCGGCGCCGCCGTGACCTACCAGATCGTCGGTGAAGACGAGGCTGACTTGAAGTTGGGTCTGGTCAACATCGGCAGCCCGATTGCTCGCGCCCTCATCGGCAAGGAAGAGGGTGATGTGGCCGAGGTGCAGGCCCCAGGCGGCACGAAGCGCTTCGAAATCGTGGCAGTGCGCTACGCCTGATGCCGCTGCGACGGCCCGCCATTTTTGTGGCTGCCCTGTGGTGGGGCGGTATCTCGGCACTCAGTTTTCTGGCAGTGCCTTTGCTGTTTGCCACTTTGGGCAGCCCTGCGGTGGCCGGGCCGATGGCGGCGAAGATCTTCTCGCTGCAGTGCTGGACTGGTCTCGTGCTGGGGCTGAGCCTGTTGCTGATCCTGCGCCGCTGGCGTGGTGAAGGCGGAAGCATCTCGACTTTTGCACTCAGTACCATTGGTTTCGTGCTGTTTGCAATGCTGCTTGCACTTGTGCAGGAGTTCGGCGTGGCCCAGAACATCGTCACCGCCCGCGTCAGCGGCGGCAACCTTCGGCTGTGGCACGGCGTGGGCACCGTGATGGTGCTCGGGCAGTGGCTGTGTGCGGGCGCTGTGTTGTGGCGCCTGAGCGCAGAGCGCAACGGGCGGGTCTAAGCGACCAGGCGTTCCGCCGATTCGAGGGTGTTGACCATCAGCATCGTGATGGTCATCGGTCCCACCCCGCCGGGCACAGGCGTGATGTAGCTGGCCACCTTTTTCACATCGTCAAAGTCCACGTCGCCGCACAGCTTGCCTTCGTCGTTGCGGTTCATGCCCACGTCGAGCACCACCGCGCCGGGTTTGACCATGTCGGCCGTGAGCACGTTGCGCTTGCCCACGGCGGCCACGATCACATCGGCCTGCAGCGTCATCGCTTTGAGGTTTTGCGTTCCGCTGTGGCATATCGTGACGGTGGCGTTTTGCTGCAGCAGCATGAGTGCCATGGGTTTGCCCACGATGTTGCTGCGGCCGATCACCACCGCGTGTTTGCCCTTGAGCTCGTAGCCGATGCTCTCCAGCATCTTCATGCAGCCGTAAGGCGTGCAAGGCCAGAAACCGGGCATGCCTGTCATGAGCGCACCGGCGCTGGCGATGTGAAAGCCGTCCACGTCCTTGGCGGGCGAGATGGCCTCGATCACTTTCTGCGCATCGATGTGTGCGGGCAGCGGCAGCTGCACCAGGATGCCGTGGATGGTGGCGTCGGCATTGAGCGCGTCCACACGCGCCAGCAGCTCGGCTTCGGTCATGGTGGCAGGCCAGCGCTCAAGCACCGAGTGCATGCCGGTGTCTTCGCAGGCCTTCACCTTGTTGCGCACATACACCTGCGAGGCCGCGTTTTCTCCGACCAGGATCACCGCAAGGCCCGGCGTGATGCCCAGTGCTTTCAACGCGGTGACCCGCGCGGTCACGTCGGCGCGCAGTTGGCGGGAGAGGGCGTTACCGTCGATGAGTTGTGCGGTCATGGGTTGGTGGGCTGCGGTTGAAATGGAAACGCCCGCCGGAAAGGGCGGGCGTTGGTCGGTCGTGTAGAGGCGGTGTGTCAGGCCTTGGCCGGGGTCTGTCCCAGCGCGATCTTGAGCAGGTCGGCCACGGTGTTCGCGCCGAGTTTTTCCATGATGTTGGCGCGGTGCGCCTCCACCGTCTTGATGCTGATGCCCAAGTCGTCGGCGATCTGTTTGTTCAGCCGGCCAGCCACGATGCGCTCCAGCACCTGGGCTTCGCGGCTGGTGAGCTTGGAGAGCAGGGCATCACGGCTCACCGCTTGCTGGTGTGTGGTGAAGGCTTCGCGCGCGTGTTCGAGCATGCGTTCGACCAAGGTGACGAGCTGGTCTTCCTTGAACGGCTTCTGGATGAAGTCCAGCGCGCCCTTTTTCATCGATTCCACCGCCATGGGCACATCGCCGTGGCCGGTGATGAAAACGATGGGCAAGGGGGACTGGCGTTCGATCAGTCGCTCTTGCAGCTCCATGCCGGTCATGCCGCCCATGCGGATGTCGGC
>JANPKR010000276.1:0-3901 GCA_031426175.1 Hydrogenophaga sp.
TGCACGCTGCTGGTGATTGCACTCTGGAAGTTCTGATGAACACGCCCGAACTGGTGCTTGAACTTGCGCGCGAACTCAAGCGCCGTGGCCTGATGATGGCCACCGCCGAGAGTTGCACCGGTGGGCTGATTGCAGGCGCATGCACCGACGTGAGCGGCTCCAGCGACTGGTTCGAACGCGGCTTCGTCACTTACTCCAACGCCGCCAAGACCGAGCTGCTCGGTGTGCCAGCCGAGCTGATCCACCAGCACGGTGCGGTGAGCGAACCGGTGGTGCGCGCCATGGCGGCAGGCGCTGTCGCGCATTCACCAGTGCAGCTCGCTGTTGCCGTCACCGGCGTGGCCGGCCCCACTGGCGGCAGCGCCGACAAACCGGTGGGCGCGGTGTGGTTCGGCTGGGTCACACCGGCCGGCACCTTCACCGCGCGCCAGCGCTTTGACGGCGACCGCGCTGCCGTGCGCGCGGCCACTGTGAGGCACGCGCTGGCCGGCTTGCTGCAACGTCTGCCCTGAGCGCCCGTCATGGAGCCGTTCAAGAACCTGATCAACGCGGGAACGGTGTCCACGGCTGGTCGGCACCTGCAGCGCGCTTGGACCGGCTTTGACCGCCAGCGCTTCGAGGCGCTGGCCAGCCAGGGACTCGATGCGCTCGAGCTCAAGGCGCGCATGCTGCAACTGGCCGACGCGATGCGCGCCACCTTGCCCAACGACTTCAACGCCGCGTGCACGGTGCTGGAGACCAGCCTGGCGCCGCCGCTGCAAATGGATGCCAAAGGTGAGCCCGTCGGCCTGTCCACCACCGATGCCGACTCGGGCTTGAGCGGCTGGGTGATCTGGTCCATGGGCGAATTTGTGGCGCGCCACGGCCAGCACGATGCGCCACGCGCGCTGGCCTGCCTGCACGCACTCACCCAGCGTTCCACCGCCGAGTTCGCGATCCGCCCCTTCATCCAGCAGCAGCCCGAGGCTGTCTGGCCCGTGCTCGCGCGTTGGGCCAACGACCCGAGCGCGCACGTGCGCCGGCTGGTGAGCGAAGGGAGCCGCCCCCGTCTGCCCTGGGGTCTGCGGCTGCACTCGCTGGTGGCCGACCCCACGCCCACGCTGCCACTGCTGCGCACCTTGCAGGACGACCCGAGCAGCTACGTGCGCCGCAGCGTGGCCAACCACCTCAACGACATCGCCAAGGACCACCCGGATCTGGTGGCCAGCTGGGTGCGGGACCACCTGATCGACCCGACGCCCGAGCGCAGTGTGCTGCTGCGCCATGCCAGCCGCAGCCTCATCAAACAGGGCCATGTGCCCACGCTGGCAGCCTGGGGCCTGGCCAGCGGGCTCAGCGGCCAGGCCAGCCTGACGCTCTCGGCGTCACACGTCTCGGTGGGCGACAGCCTCAGGCTGTGCGTGACGCTGCGGTCCACCGCGCGCCAGCCCCAGCCACTGGAGATCGACTACGCGGTGCACCACGTGCGCGCCAACGGCAGCACCTCACCGAAGGTGTTCAAGGGCTGGAAGCTGACGCTGGCGGCGGGTGAAGAACGCGTGCTCGAAAAGCGCCACAGCCTCAAGCCCGTGACCACGCGCACGCTCTACCCGGGCTTGCACCGCATGGAAGTGCTGGTCAACGGCAAGGCACTGGCCGAGGCCACGTTCGATCTCAGGTCTTGAGGATGTGAGCGTCCAGCCCGCGCCGCGGCGACGGTTCGATCGCAGGCGCGTAGCCCAGCCGGGTCCACATCTGCACGGTGAAACGGGGCGTGGGGGCGCCGAGCAATTGGTGGATCTCGCCATAGGGTCCGGCCTGCTCCGGGTACTCCTGCAAGGCCTGAGACAGCGGTTGCATCGACACACCCACCGCCGTGGCCGCCAGCTGCGCGCGCGCGTAGGTACGGCCAGCGTTGATCTGGGTAACTCGGTCGTTGCCCTCGGTCACCATCCAGAAAAACGCGGGCGTGGCGGCGATGTTGGCGTTGAAGTCCTTGATCTGGGTGGTGGTCGACGTGTCGTCGGGCGTGGGCGCCTGACTTCGGTCAAACAGGCCCACGGCGGCCAGCGCCCGCACCATCGGGTCGTTCAACGAAATGCCGTCGCGATGCTGAGCGATCTCTTTCGGCCCCACGCGAAGCACCTTGATGGACTCCATCACCGTGCGCGGCGTCACCAGCTCGATGCGCCATGCTTCCATGGCGATGCGGCGGTGCTGCTGCAGCAGATCGGGCTGCGCGCTGCCCACAAACCCTGTGCGCACGGCCTGCCCGGCGGTGCTGGCGGCGATGGCCTGCAAGGCATCGGCAGCAGGTTCGCGGGCTTCGTACGCCTCACGGTTTGTGCGGCGTAGGAAGATGTGTGCCCACAGAGCATCGGGCTTGACCAAAGCGTCCGGCACCAAGCGGATACGGGCCGTGGGTCGCGCGTCCACGGTGGTCGGCGCAAACGCGCCTTGCGGAAACAAGGTGATCTCGGCACGCAGACCCTTCTGCTTCGCGGTCAGGTCCAGCAATTCCAGAAACGTGCCCTGGCTCATCATCATCTGGCGCGAGAACGGGTCGGTTTCGGGCAGCAGGCGGCTGCGGTCGATGAACAGCGTGATCTCGTCGGGCACGCTCAGGTCCACCAGCCACGACTGCAGGTTGTGCGAGTGCGGCGCCAGGATGGCGTGCGCGAGGATCCAGCGGCGCACGTCGGGCTCGTTGCCCGGGCCTTGCCAGGCCGCGACGGCCTCGGGCGGCAGCGCGCTGCTGCAGCCAGGCAAGGTGGTCGCGGTGGCGGCTGCAATGACACCGCCACCGGTGATGCGAAGAAAGCTTCTGCGGTCCATGGAGCGCTCCTGAGGTGGGGATCGGGTGGGTCTGGCGGGCACCAAAACGTGGACTGCCATGGAACGCATTGTGGAAACTTCAGGGCCCATACACAATTGCCTGAAACCAAAAATCAGACATGCACAAATGCATACCGCCGATTTCAACTGGGCACTGATTCCATCGTTCCTGGCCGCCCTGGACCGCGGCAGCCTGATGGCCGCCGCCCGCCAGCTCGACACCAGCCAGCCCACGGTCGGGCGCCACATTGCAGAGCTGGAGGCGCAGCTGGGTGTGGTGCTGTTCGAGCGCACCGGCCGCGGGCTTGTGCCGACCGCGCACGCCCACCGTCTGGCCGGGTCGGCGCGTGCCATGTCGGGTGCGGCCGACCAGCTGGCGCGCCAGGCCTCCGGCGCACAGGCCGACACACGGGGCACCGTGCGCATCACCGCCAGCCAGCCGGTCGCCTGCGTGCTGCTGCCACCGCTGCTGCTCCAGCTTCGGCAGGCCCATCCCGATGTGGAGCTGGAACTGGTGGCCAGCAACGCGGTGAGCAACCTGCTGCAGCGCGAGGCCGACATTGCACTGCGCATGGTGCGGCCCGACCAGAGCACCCTGCTGGTCAAGCGCGTGGGGCAGGTCGCCATCGGCACCTACGCCCACCGCGACTATCTGCGCCGGCGGGGCACGCCGCGTGCGCCTGAGGATCTGCTTCAACACGACCTCGTGGGCAATGACCGCAACACCGACATCCTGCGCGGCTTCGCCGGCATGGGGTATCCGATGGAACGGGAGGACTTCGCGGTGCGGACCGACGACCTGAACGCCTACCAGGCTGCCGTGGATGCCGGTCTGGGTGTGGGCTTTCTGGCCCGCTACGTGGCCCGGCAGAACCCGGACCTCGTGCCGCTGCTGCCCATGCTGGCGATCCCTCCGCTGCCCATGTGGCTGGCGGTGCACCGTGAAATCCGCAGCAACCCGCGCATCCGCCAGGTGTGGGATTTTCTGGCGGCAGCCTTGCCACATGCGCTGGCCTGATGCTGCACTGTACGAGGCCTACACTTGAACGCAGGAGACAAACACATGACCCCCGACTGGTTTGCTGGG
>JANPKR010000277.1:0-3314 GCA_031426175.1 Hydrogenophaga sp.
GATCGACGGCCCGGTGGTCACGCTGCGCGCTGAAATTCGCCAGCAGGACAGCCAGTCCGACGGTGAAAAGCTGCTGCGCAGCGAGCGCTACTACGGTGCCGTTTCGCGCAGTTTCCAGCTGCCGCAGGACATCGACAACGCCGCGTCAAAGGCGAAGTACGAGAACGGTGTGTTGCAACTCACGTTGCCGAAGAAACTGCCGACGGCTGGCCAGCGCCTGACCATCGAATAAGGCGGCCAAGTGAGCGCTGCATGTCGCGGCGCTCACTCGTCGCGGATGGTGACGAGTTCAAGTGCTTCGTTGACATAGAACGACAGGGAACTGTTCATGCCCTGAGAGCGTGCCTCGAACCGCACAACCCGTTTCAAGTCGGGCGCATACCAGGCGTTGGCAAGGTAGGATCCCGAAACTTCAAAGGTTCCTCTGAGTGCGCGGTGCGTGAACCCGCGAAACTCGATCCTCAAGGTGGGCCAGCTCCGATCGCCAACATCGATGGGGGAAGCATCGTGGACCCGCGCGGTCAACTCCATTCGCGCTGGCCTGTCTTGCACGGTGGCTTCGTAATTCAGCTTCCAGGTGGACCCGGGTTCCGGCTTGGAACTCACCCAACCACCCGGTGGCATCGCTTGTTCGAATTCGCCGCCAATGGGGCGACTGACCGAGACCACGCCGCCATGAATGCTCTCAACCCGGGTGCCCTGATTGAAGATGAGCTTGTCGCCGTCTGTGCGCTCAAGTCTGTAGATCACCGGCTGTTCCAACCCGGTTCGCCGATCCAGCAAGCGGTACTGGAACACTCGGGCGCTCGGGGATGCTCTGACAGCCGCAACAGCAGCGGCTGAGCGTGCTTGCAAAGCTGCCTGCGCGCGCGCGGGAACCTCGGCAATCCAGGCAGCCGGCAGGGCAAAGTTCAGGTTCTGTGCTTCGCGCAGGCCGAAGGTGGTGATGCCGATCAGACGTCCCTGCGCATCGAACAAACCACCACCACTGGAGCCGCCTGACAACGGCACCGTGATCTGGATCGCCTCCAGATTGCCCTGAGTGTCGCGCCGCAAGCCGGAAAGCAGACCGTCGCTGAGCGTGGTCTCCAGGCCCCTGGGAGTTCCAATCGCATAGACGCGCGCGCCGATTCGCAGTTGTTCGGGCGGCGTCACCGCCACGGCTGGCGCCGTGAAGTTCGCCACCCGGAGTTGGCACAGATCGCGTTCGGTATCGGGGTGCTCCAGGGTGGCCCCGTAGCTGACGTTTTCCCGCCCTACAGTGACCGATTTGGCTTGCCGCAAGACATGACAGTTGGTGATGAGGCTGCCCGGTCCAATGACCACGGCACTGCCCTGCATCAGGGGGCGGCCAGAGCCGTCCAGCGTGCGCACCACCCACACACTCGGTGAGATCCGTTCGAACAAGTCTTCAGTGGTGAGCGCGTTTTGTGCGCCACTCAGGGTGCTCACCAGGGCGACACCCAGGAGCAACAGGTGCTTTTGCTGCATGGAAACCTCAGCGTTTGGGAGGCATCAGGCCGTTCAGATCGTCAAGGGACACGGGCCGGCTGGCGCCCGCGCCGGACGCAGCCGCGGTTGCGGTCACCGGCTTCGATCCCGAGACCGGCGCAGGCATCGCGGGTGTGGATCCTCCGGTGCCAGCGGTGCGCTCGCCTTCCAGGCGAGGGTTGCTGCCCACAACAGGGTGGCCTTCGGTTTCGTTGTTGCGGTCAAACACCAGCGATTTCCCGAATACGAGCTGCACCCACGAGGGGTAGGTGTAAGCCGTGCCGCGGTTGTGGTCGATGATGGCCCCGATACCGCCGCCAATGATGATGTTGCCAAGCATGCCGCCATTGACACGTGAGATGGCCCGCGCGCTGGCATCCGGGTTGTCAGGGTGCGCACATTGGATCTCCAGGTCTTCGCTGGAGCGGCGCACCTGCACCGTGGCCCCGGACTTGAAGGCGACATTGCTGTGGTTGTTGACCATCCGGCAATTGGCGCCGACGACCATGTCGCCACTCTCGACCCTGGTCTCGACTTTCATCGCATGTGTTGTTTCGTTGACAACGGAAGCGCAACCCGTTGCGGCGATCGCGGTCGCCAGCACCACCCATTTTGAAAGCATTGAAGACCTTCGCTCCTGTTAAAGCCCCGAACTGTAACCTTGCCGTTACATCCTGGGACCGAGGGTATTCACCGCCAGCGGTGTCATGTTGCGTTTACACCATCGATTGCTGCAACCAGCGCGCAAACGCCGCGCATTCCCATCGTTCCATCGTGCCGGTGCGCCAGCACAGGTAGTGCGCGTGCGGGCTGGGAACACGACGCCGAAAGAGCGGCACCAGCGCGCCGCTGTCCAGCCAGGGCGCGGCCAGCTTGTAGCGCAACAGCGCCACACCCATGCCCGCGGCGGCGGCGTCGCACATCAGCCCTATGTCGTTGAACTGCGAGCCTTCCATGGGCTCGGGCCAATCAAGATCGTGTGCAGCGAACCAGGTGCGCCAGGGCTCCAGCGGGCTGCGCAGCAACGGCACACCGTTCAGATCGGTAGGCGCTACGAACGGTCCGTGTTCGCGCGTGAACGCCGGCGAGGCCATGGGGGAGATCTCGTCCTTGGCCAGGCAGAGGTGCTCGACGTCGGCGTATCGACCTGTGCCAAAACGCACCATCAAGTCGGCGTCTTCGGCCACCACATCCAGCAGCGGAATGCTGACCTGCAGGGTGAGGTCGATTTCCGGGTAGGTGTCACAAAACTGTTTGAGGCGTGGCAACAAGATTGAACGGGCGAACGTGGGCGTGATCGCCAGCCTCAGCTTGCGCCGCCCGGGCGTGGCGTTCTGGCTCGGAAATTTCTGCAGGGTCGCCAGGCCGTCGCGCACGTGGGCCAGGTATTCGCTGCCTTCGGTGGTGAGCGAAAAATCGGCCCGTCCGAACAGCTTGGTGCCCAGGATCTCCTCGAGCTGGCGGATGCGGTGGCTCACCGCACTCGGCGTCACGTTGAGCTCATCCGCCGTCTGCGTGACGCTGCGCAGGCGCGCCAGCGCCTCGAATGTCAGCAGACACTGGATCGGCGGAATCCTGATGGTCACTTGAAGACCACGGTCTTGTGCCCGTTCAGCAGCACGCGGTGTTCGCTGTGCCACTTGACGGCCCGCGCCAGCACCTGGCTCTCGGTGTCACGGCCCCGCGCGGTGAGGTCTTCCACCGTGTCGGTGTGGTCCACACGGGTCACGTCCTGTTCGATGATCGGTCCCTCGTCGAGGTCGGCCGTGACGTAGTGGGCGGTGGCGCCGATCAGCTTCACGCCACGGTCGTGTGCCTGGTAG
>JANPKR010000278.1:0-6474 GCA_031426175.1 Hydrogenophaga sp.
TATAACCTCCCATCCGTCGGCCACGCCGACACAGGTTGATGCGGCCCAACCCCGCACACCGGACCCGGATCAAGCACCGTCAGGCACTGAGAGGAGACCCGTTGTGAAAGCCCCGGCTACCAAGTCAGCGAAACCAGCCAAATCAGCAGCGGCGAGCGCGAAAGGGCGTTCGTCGGCGGCCAAGGCGGCCCTGCCAGCAGGGCGCAAGCCTGTGGCAAAAAGCGCCGCCAAGCCAGCTGCCAAGCCAGCTGCCAAGGCTGCAGTGAAGCCGGTGAACAAGGCGGCGACCAAGCCTGCGGTGAAAGTCCCCGCCAAGGTAGCTGCAAAGCCTGCCGCCAAAGCGGTCACCAAGGTGGTTCCCAAAGCCGGGGCCAAAGGCCCTGTCAAATCGAAAGCTGCCGCACCGATCCACAAAGCCGCTTCGCCTGCCGCGAAAGCCTCCCCCAAGTCGGTGGTCAAAACCACGGCTTCGAGCAAACCTGTTGCTGCTGCCAAAAAGGCGGCTCCACCGGCCAAGCACACGCCTTCCCGCGCTCCTGCGGTCAAGCCCATTCCGGCGAGTTCCGCCAAACCCAAGGTACAGCCCGCCGCCAAGGCGGCTGTTCCAACTGTGACCACTTCTGCTCCCCGGGCGGCCACCGCCGCCCCCGTCTCCAAAGCTGCCAGCGCCAAGCGTGCACCGGCCCCAGCCCCCGTGGTTGTTGAGCCCACGCCTCGCCCATTGGGCAAGCGCGCGGCCAAAAAAGTCATGATGGAGCAGATGACCCAGGCGGCTGTGGTGCCTACCCATGCACCCGACGCCGCCAAAGCGACCTTTTCCCACACGAACGAACGTGCTGTCATGACTCCTCCCGTACCCTCATCGATCCAGAAGGACCCCAAGCGGGCCAACAACTGGAAGACCCTGCCCGCCGATCAGTTGACCGATCAGGACGTGCAGGCCATGCCCGACAGCGAATACATGAGCGACCTGCAGCTGGCCTACTTCCGCCGCAAGCTCTCGCTGTTGAAGGCCGACATGCTGGCCAATGCCGGCGAGACCACCGAACACCTGCGCGAGGACACCGTCGTGGTGCCCGATCCGGCCGACCGTGCAACGATCGAAGAAGAGCACGCTCTGGAACTGCGCACCCGCGACCGTGAGCGCAAGCTGCTCAAAAAGATTGAACAAGCCATCGTCCGCATCGATTCGGGCGACTACGGTTATTGCGAAGAGACTGGTGAGCCGATCGGCGTGGGGCGCCTGATGGCACGCCCCACCGCCAGCCTGTCGCTGGAAGCCCAGCAGCGCCGGGAGCTCAAGCAGAAGATGTTCGGGGATTGAGCCCCTCCCAACGACTCCGAACCTGACCTCTTTCCGGCACCAGACCACCCATGTCCAAGGACGATTCCAACGGCGGCTTCCTCTCGAAGGTGGTGAAATTCGTGCGTCATCCGACCACGAGCTGGGCCGATCTGGACACGCGCCAAGCCGATCGCGAGAGCGAGTACAGCAAGGCGGCACTGAAGGAAATGATCGAGCGCAAACGGCGCAACGACTTCGTGCGCAAGCGCGAGTTCGACATGTTGCGCAAGATCCGCAGCCGCGAAGGTTCGAGCCCCGAAGGCCCGGGCATGCGACCCTCTTTCTTCCAGAGCAGCCTGCCCTCCAAGCCCGATGACCGCGCCGAGACGCTGAAGAAGATCGACGAGATCGAAGCCCAGATGTCCATGCAGTGGTGGAAGACCAAAGGGCCAGACTCGCTGGTCAGCACCGGATCCAGCCTCAACGCAGCGGCCAACAACTCGGGAGGCTCGCCGCTCAAGTCCAAGGACGAAGTGCCCATGGCGGGAGGTGTGCCGGACCCTCAAGCCCGTCAACGCCAGGCCCAGTACGACGAAACCGAGCCCGCGCCACTGCCCGTGGTTGCCGGCAAGGCGCAGCTGGGCGCTGGCGAAACCCGCAACCCCTCCACTCCCGAGCATGAGAATGCCGGCGCAGCGGCCAAGGCCGCTCAGGGCCCGAATCGCACCGGTTTGATGGCGCCCACCCAGCCCAGCGAGCTCAGCAGTTCGAACTCCAGCGGCGGCGCCTTTTCCGCGTCGCACTTTTATTCGCTTGACGTGCAGGCCATCGTTCAGGACCCCGATGTTGAAGAGGCTGCGATCCGTTTCGCCAATGGCGATGACGCAGGCGCCGAGCAAGGCTTGATGGACGTGCTGGGCGAAGGCGGCTCCAAGGTCGACGAGATCGACGACTGGCTGGCTCTGTTCGACCTGTACCGCGCCACCGGGCAGTTGGCGCCGTTCGAGAGTCGCGCGGTCGATTTCGTCAACCGGTTCAGCCGATCCGCCCCGCAGTGGTACGACATGCCTGAGACGGTGTCGTCGATGACGGGCAAGACCTTCACACCCACCGCAAGCAACAACCGCGCAGTCTGGGTGAGCGAAGCCGAGTTGGATGCCCACGCGGTCGGTACATTGCAGAACGTGTTGCTTCGGGCCAAACAGCCTTGGGTGCTGGACTGGACGCCCATGGAGTCCATGGATCTCAAGGCAGCGCGTGCCTTGCTGGGTATCTTCACGCTCTGGGGAGACCAGGATGTGGAGCTTCGGTTCCTCGGCTCGGCGGTGTTCCGCGATCTGCTCAAGAACTTCACGCCCTCGGGGCGCCGGGACGTCGAGCAGCTGTGGTGGGAGCTGCGCATGGCTGTGCTTCGTGTGATGAACCGGCCCGATGAGTTCGAACTGACAGCGTTGGACTTCTGCGTGACTTACGAGGTCTCGCCGCCAGGTTGGGAAAAACCACGCTGCCATGTCACGTCCATCGCGGCAGATCGCTCGGAAGATGCGGGCCAGTCCGTGCTCAGCGAAGCTGTGCTCGAATCGGTGCCTTCGGCTTATCCCGGGGAATCGGTGTTGGAGGGGCAGACGTCCGAATTCAACCAGCTTGGGCTGGTGGAGCTCTCGGGCGAGATCCGCGGCGACCCGCAGGCCACGCTGGACATGCTTGAGCGCCGCCTTGTGGGCGCCGACGTGTTGATCATTTCCTGCCGCAACCTGATCCGGGTGGACTTCTCGGCCGCGGGAACCTTGCTCAACTGGGTGTCGAAACACCACGCCGAGCACCGTCTGGTGCAATTTGTGGATGCGCACCGCTTGGTGTCGGCCTTCTTCCACGTGATCGGCATCACCGAGTACGCCAAGGTCGTGGTGCGCAACGACTGATTTGCTGCGCCAGTCACACACGTTGTTTCAAACAACGACGCCGGTCGCTGTTGCAGGCCACCGGACCAACCCCAACTGAGAGCCATGGAATCATTTCACGGAACCACCATTGTCTGTGTGCGCCGCCAGACACCCGACGGCGTGCAGGTTGCCATCGGTGGCGATGGTCAGGTCACGCTGGGCAACATCATCGTCAAGGGCACCGCCCGCAAGGTGCGCAAGCTCCACCACGACAAGGTGCTGGCTGGGTTTGCCGGCGCCACTGCCGACGCTTTCACATTGTTCGAACGCTTTGAGGCCAAGTTGGAAAAGCACCAGGGACATCTGGTGCGCGCCGCCATCGAGCTCACGCGCGACTGGCGCACCGACCGCGTTTTGCGCCGCCTGGAGGCCATGCTGGCCGTAGCCGACCAAAGCGCTTCGCTGATCATCACGGGCAATGGCGATGTGCTCGAGCCCGAGCACGGCATCGTTGCCATCGGATCTGGCGGCGCCTACGCGCAGGCCGCGGCCAAGGCCTTGCTTGACCACACCGAACTCAGCGCTGAAGACATCGTGCGCAAGTCCCTTGGGATCGCAGGTGAGCTGTGCATCTACACCAACATGAATCACACGATCGAAACACTGGATTGAGCCTTACATGTCTTCAATGACCCCCCAGGAAATCGTCTCCGAACTCGATCGTTTCATCATCGGCCAGAAGGGCGCGAAGCGCGCCGTGGCCATTGCGCTGCGCAACCGCTGGCGGCGCCAGCAAGTCGACGACAAGCTGCGACCCGAGATCACGCCCAAGAACATCCTCATGATCGGCCCCACCGGCGTGGGCAAGACCGAGATCGCGCGCCGCCTGGCGCGGCTGGCCGATGCGCCCTTCATCAAGGTCGAAGCCACCAAGTTCACCGAGGTGGGCTACGTGGGCAAGGACGTGGACAGCATCATCCGCGACCTCGCCGAGATCGCGATCAAGCAGACGCGCGAGGTTGAGATGCGCAAACAGCGCGTGCGCGCCGAAGACGCGGCCGAAGACCGTGTTCTCGACATCCTGATCCCGCCGGCCCGCAGCGCCGAGCCGGTGGCCAACGTGGTGCCGCTGCCCGAGAGCACGGCGCGTCAGAACTTCCGCAAGAAGTTGCGCGAAGGCGATTTGAACGACCGCGAGATCGAGATCGATCTGCTGGAAGCGCGTCCTGCCATGGAGATCATGGGGCCTGCTGGCATGGAAGACATGGCCGAACAACTGCGCGGCATGTTCAGCCAGATCGGCGCCGGCAAGCGCCAGACGCGCAAGCTCAAGATCGGTGAGGCCATGAAACTCCTCATCGACGAGGAAGCGGGCAAGCTGGTCAACGAGGACGAGATCAAGACCCGCGCACTGCACAACGCGGAGCAGAACGGCATCGTGTTCATCGACGAGATCGACAAGGTCACTTCGCGCAGCGACTCCGGCAGCGCCGAGGTGTCCCGCCAGGGCGTGCAGCGCGACCTGCTGCCGCTGGTGGAGGGCACGACCGTGACCACCAAGCACGGTGTGATCAAGACCGATCACATCCTCTTCATCGCCAGCGGCGCCTTCCACCTGGCCAAGCCGAGCGATCTGATCCCCGAACTGCAGGGCCGCTTTCCCATCCGGGTGGAGCTGCAGTCGCTCTCGGTGGATGATTTCGAGGCCATCCTCACGCAGACCCACGCCTCACTGGTTCGCCAGTACCAGGCGCTGCTGGCCACCGAGGGCGTGACGCTTGAGTTTTCGCCCGAGGGCATCCGACAGCTCGCGCAGATCGCCTGCGACGTGAATGAGCGCACCGAAAACATCGGCGCTCGTCGTTTGGCCACCGTGATGGAGCACCTGCTCGACGAGGTGAGTTTTGGGGCCACCCAGCTGCAAGGCCAGACCATCACCATTGACGCGGACTATGTGAACGGCCGTCTGGCCGTGCTCAGCCGCAACGAGGATCTCTCGCGCTACATCCTCTGAGCGCGTACCCACAACCGGACCGTTGCACGGTCCGATGGCGCCCCAGGCTACCAAAGCACGCCGTTGGTCGGCCGATTTCCTTGCTGGCACCCGTTCGGACGACCCCGGAGGTGGCAGGGTTTTGAAGCATCACATTCAGAGCCGGTTGTAAGTGCTTGCTTTTAATGCATTTTTGGCTTGCAAACAGCTTCAAAATGTATCCTAAGTGGTTGATTTCATTGGAAAAAATTTCCATCCGCTGAGTTGCGCACCTTCGTTTTCCTGATAAAGTGGAAAAAAGTGCATTTAAGTGGTGAAAAGTGTTTTCCAAGGATTGATCGCGGTGTTTCAGGGTGCTTCTTCTCTCAGTCTCGACGCCAAGGGTCGGCTCTCGGTGCCAACCCGGCACCGTGACGCCCTGAGCGCGGCTGCGAGCCAGCTCACCATCACCAAGCATCCCCACGGCTGCCTGATGATTTTCCCGCGCACCGCGTGGGAGCAGTTCCGCGATCGCATCGCCTCGCTGCCCATGCAGGCCCAGTGGTGGAAGCGGATTTTTCTGGGCAATGCCATGGACGTGGAAATGGATGGCACAGGTCGCGTTCTCGTATCGCCCGAATTGCGCGCTGGTGCCGGCATCAGCAAAGACGTGGTGCTGCTCGGCATGGGCGCCTACTTTGAGTTGTGGGACGCGCAGGTGTATGCCGCCCAGGAAGCTGAAGCCATGAAGGCCGACATGCCCGATGTCTTCAAGGACTTCTCTTTCTAAGGGCGATGGTGCAAGGCACATGGATTCACCACACCGTCCTGTTGAACGAGGCCGTGCAAGCGCTGGCCATCAACCCGGACGGCCATTATGTGGACGCCACCTTCGGGCGCGGCGGCCATTCGCGTCTCATCCTCGAGCAGCTGTCCCGTCAAGGGCGGCTGACCGTCTTCGACAAAGATCCACAAGCGGTGGAAGCTGCGCAGGCGATGGCCGCCAACGATCCGCGCATTGCCATTCGCCACGAGGGCTTTGCGCACCTTGGCGAGCTGGGGGCTGCCAGCGTGGATGGTTTGCTGATGGACCTCGGCGTGAGCTCGCCCCAGATCGACGACCCCGAGAGGGGTTTTTCTTTTCGCAACGATGGCCCCCTGGACATGCGCATGGACACCACGCGCGGCCAGAGCGTGGCCCAGTGGCTGGAAACGGCCGATGTTTCAACCCTGTCGGAGGTCATCCGTGACTATGGCGAAGAACGGTTTGCTCAACCGATTGCAAAGGCGATTGATCGTCGCCGACAGGAACGGGGCCCTTTTCGAACCACCCG
>JANPKR010000279.1:0-7605 GCA_031426175.1 Hydrogenophaga sp.
CCGAGCACTCGCCGCGCAGCGGCATGAGCTTCTCCAGCACGCAGGGCACCTTGTTCAGGCCTTCCCAGGCGGTGGCCAGCTCTTCGCGGGTGGCCACGCGCACCTGGCCCTTGCCGTCGTAACCCAGGCGCGCCGTTTTCAAGATGCCGGGCAGCAAATCCGCCGGAACGGCGGCGAGCAGGGCGTCGGTGGTGATGGCGGCGTAAGGGGCGGGAAACACGCCGCTGACCGGGGCGCACTGCACGAAATGCGCCTTCTCCTTGATGCGGTCCTGCGCCACCGCCACGCAGGCGGCCGAGGGCGCCACCGGGCGGTGCGCGCCCAGCGTGACCAGCGCGGGCGAGGGCACGTTCTCGAATTCGGTGGTGATGGCCTCGCAGCGCTGCATCAGCTGTGC
The DNA here is from genome assembly GCA_031426175.1 of Hydrogenophaga sp. Taxonomy (GTDB): domain Bacteria; phylum Pseudomonadota; class Gammaproteobacteria; order Burkholderiales; family Burkholderiaceae_C; genus Hydrogenophaga. Next base: position 398 of record JANPKR010000279.1, read on the forward strand.
GAGACCCTGCTCGTCACCGTAAGGCGTCTGGATGTGGAAATGGCTGATCAGACCAGCCGGGCTGGCCGGATCGGGATCGAGCACGGCGGTGAAGTAACCCATGGCCTGCGCCGCCTGGACAAACATGCGCCCGAGCTGGCCGCCGCCCATGACGCCAAGCGTGATCTGCTGGCCGGTGGGCGAGGTGCTGCCGGGAAGGATGGTCTTGAGGCTCATGGAGTGGCTGTCACAAAGGAAGGGTCATGCCGCGCGCGGCGGCGGTTTGCTGTGCGCGAAAGGCTTCGAGCCTCTCGCGCAGGGTAGCGTCTTCATTGGCTAGAAGGGCCACGGCGAACAGCGCGGCGTTGGCCGCACCAGCTGCGCCAATGGCAAAGGTGGCCACCGGCACGCCCTTGGGCATCTGCACGATGCTGTGCAGCGAGTCCACGCCGCTCAGGTGTTTGCTGGCCACCGGCACGCCGAGCACCGGCACCACCGTCTTGGCCGCCAGCATGCCCGGCAGGTGGGCCGCGCCGCCCGCGCCCGCGATGATGCATTTCATGCCCCGCCCGGCGGCGCTCTCGGCGTAGGCGAACATGTCGTCGGGCATGCGGTGGGCCGAGACCACGCGCGCGTCAAACGAAACGCCGAATTCCTGCAGGATCTGCACGGCGTGCTGCATGGTGTCCCAGTCGCTGCTGGAGCCCATGACCACGCCCACCTGGATGGGGTTCATGTGTTGCCTTTGGCCGATGCGCCCCCGACGGGAGCGGTGCCCGGTGGCGCGCATGAACGGGCATGGCGCACTCCGGTAAAGTGTCGATTTTACGGTTCGTGCCCCGCGCACCCGCCGTGATGCCCCGCTTCTCCTTCAGGCCCTCTCCCCATGATCAACGTCACCATCGCCAATTTTGAAGCCGAGGTTATCGAAGCTTCGCACCACACACCCGTGCTGGTCGATTTCTGGGCCCCGTGGTGCGGTCCGTGCAAGGTGATCGGCCCGCTGCTGGAAAAAGTGGAGACCGCTTACGCCGGGCGCTTCAAGCTGGTCAAGATCGACTCCGACCAGGAACAACAACTCGCCGCAGCGTTCGGCATCCGCAGCATCCCAACCTGCGTGCTGCTCATGAACGGCCAGCCTGTTGACGGTTTCATGGGCGCCTTGCCCGAAGGTCAGATCAAGGAATTCCTCGACAAGCATCTGCCCGCCGCCAACGAGCTGGAAGCCGTGGCAGTTGAAGAGGAAGCGCTGGACGCGCTTGCCGAGGGCGACCTCGAAGGCGCGTTGGAGAAGCTGCAGGAGGCGGTGAAAACCGACCCGAACAACGACGAGGCGCGCTTCGACCTGGTGAAGCTGCAGCTGGAACTGGGCCTGGACGACGACGCCAAGGTCGCGTTTGCGCCCGTGATCGCCAAGGCGGCGGCCGTGCGCCGGCTCGATTCGTTGCAACGCTGGATGGCCGCACGCGATGCCAACGCCGACGTCGCCGACCCGCAGGCCCGCGCGGCCGAACTGCAGGCTGCCATTGTCACCAACAAGCGCGACTTTGCCTCTCGCTTTGCACTCGCCCAGTTGCTCATGGCGCACGGCCAGTGGGTGCCCGCCATGGACGAGCTGCTGGAAATCCTGATGCGCGACAAGTCCTGGAGCGAAGATCTCGCGCGCAAGACCTTCATTGCGATTTTGGACATCATCGAGCCCCCCAAACCCAAGGTGGCCGAAGGCCAGGTGCCGCCGCAAGACCCAACGGTGGCGACGTACCGGCGTCGACTGTCAAGTGTTGTGCTCAGCTGAACTGAGCGGCCTCAACCCATCAAGCGGGTCAAGGCTTCCTGGTACTTCGCAGCGGTCTTCTCGACCACCTCTTTGGGCAAACGCGGCGCGGGTGGCGTCTTGTCCCAGGGCTTGCCGCCCACCTGCGCGGTTTCCAGCCAGTCGCGCAGGAACTGCTTGTCGTAACTCGGCGGGTTCTGGCCGACCACATAGCTTTCAGCCGGCCAGTAGCGTGAGCTGTCGGGCGTGAGTACCTCGTCCATGAGCACCAGTTTCCCGGCCTTGTCCAGACCGAACTCGAACTTGGTGTCGGCAATGATGATGCCCTTCTGGAGCGCCATCTCGGCTGCGGCCTTGTAGAGCGCGATCGACACGTCGCGGATCTGCGCAGCGAGTTCGGGGCCGATCATGGCCACGGTCTGCTCAAACGTGATGTTCTCGTCGTGCTCGCCCATCTCGGCCTTGGCCGCGGGGGTGTAGATCGGCTCGGGCAGCTTCGATGCGTTTTGCAGACCCGCGGGCAGCTTCACGCCGCACACGGCCTGGTTGTCCTGGTATTCCTTCCAGCCACTGCCTGCGAGGTAGCCGCGCACCACGGCTTCCACCGGGATGGGTTTCAACCGCTGCACCAGCATCGAACGGCCGGTGACCTGCGGCACTTCTGCTGCAGACACGACGCTCTCGGGTGCATCACCCGTGAGGTGGATCGGGCAGATGTTCAAACCCTGGGGACCGAGCTTGTCGAACCAGAACAGCGAGAGTTGTGTGAGCAGCTCGCCCTTGCCGGGAATGGGCTCGCCCATGATCACGTCGAAGGCGCTGATGCGGTCGCTGGCCACCATCAGGATGCGGTCGTCGCCCACGGCGTAGTTGTCGCGCACCTTGCCGCGGGCCAGCAAGGGCAGGGAGGTGAGGGCCGAGGTGTGCAGGGCAGTGGTCATGATCGGATCGGGGAAAAGGCGGGACAAGAAAAAAGCCCGTTGAACAGCCAACGGGCTTTGAACCATTCCGGGGGATTATCGCAAGTCGGCGAGTCCCCGGGCCACGCCTTATTTGGCGGCCAGCCCCAGGCGCTCGATCAGTGCCTTGTCTTTCGTGAAAGTTGTTGCCGCCCACTGGCGGTACTCGTCACCGTTGCGGTACCACATGGCCTGGTTGAGCTGGCCCAGCACTTCCAGATGCTTGGGTTCTTCCATGGCCTTCTTGAACGCGTCGTGCAGCGTCTTCATGATGGCCGGGTCCATGCCCTTGGGGCCGACCAGGCCGTAGGGCGAGGTCGACACCACGTTGTAGCCCAGGTCTTGTGCGGTCGGCACGTCGGGCCAGCGCTTGGTGCGCTGCTCGCCGAAGGTCACCAGCAGACGCATCTCGCCGCTGTCGACAAACTTGTCCCAGCCGGTGGCGTCGCTCTGCGCCATCACGTGGCCACCGAGCAGCGCGGACTGCAGGTCGGCGTTGCCCTTGAACGGCACGTGGATGAATTGCACCTTGGCGTTGTCAGCCACCTCTTCCATCAACAGGTGCGGGCTGCTGCCGGTGCCGGTGGAGCCGTAGTTGATCGTGCCCGGCTGCTTGCGAGCGGCCTCCACGTAGTCCTTGAAGGTCTTGTAGGGCGAGTCGGCCTTCACCGTGAGGCCGAAGGTGTAGCCCGAGACGCCGATGATGTAGCTGAAGTCGGTCAGCGGGTTCCAGTTGGTCTTTTGCATGTGCGGCATGCGCAGCATACCGAGTGGGAACTGGGCAATGGTGTAGCCGTCGGGCTTGGCGGTTTGCGCCATGGTGCTTGGGCCCAGCGTGCCGCCGGCGCCGGGCTTGTTCTCGATCACGATGGGCTGGCCCAGGTGTTTGGAGGCGAGCTCGGCCAGCGTGCGAAGGTGGCGGTCGGTGGAGCCACCGGCGGGCCACGGGATGATGAGCGTGACCGGACGGCTGGGGTAGGCCTGGGCTTGCGCGTTGGCCACGCTCCAAGGCGCCACGCCGGCGGCGGCCGTGGCGGTGACCGCAGCGAGCAGCAGCGCGCGGCGCGCGCTGGAGGGTGGGTTGGATGGTGTGTTCTTCATGCTTGTCTCCTGATGGAAGGTTTTGGGGGAATGCCGTTGTGGCGTTGGTTGCGGCGCAATACACGCCGCGCGGGTTGCTCAATGGGGCTGCTAAGGGGGAGGGGCGGTGGCATCGCGCGCAGCCTGCTGTTCCTGCAGTTCGCGCCACATCACCTTGCCGCTGCCCGAGCGGGGCAAAGCCTCCACAAACTCCACGGTGCGCGGGCTTTTGTAGGCGGCCATGTGGCCGTGCGACCAGTCGATCACGTCCTGCTCGGTCACCCGGCCGCGATGCTCGGGCCGCAGCACCACCAGCGCCTTCACGCTTTCGCCACGTCTGGCGTCGCGAACGCCGATCACGCAGGCTTCCTGAATGGCGGGGTGGTGGTACATCAGCGCCTCCACCTCGGCGGGCCAGACCTTGTAGCCGCTCGCGTTGATCATGCGTTTGAGGCGGTCGGTCATGAAGAAGTAGCCGTCTTCGTCCACGTGACCGAGGTCGCCGGTGCGCAGGAAACGCTGGCCGTCGATGGTGACAAAGGCGTCTTGTGTGGCCTGGGGGTTGCGCCAGTAGCCCTGCATGATCTGCGGACCGTGCACCACGATCTCGCCGGTCTCGCCGATGGGCAGTCTGGCCAGCGTGTCTGGGTCGACCACGCGCGCGTCCACGTCGAACACAGGCATGCCCAGGCACTGGCGCTTGGGCCGGTGCGTGGGGTTGATGTGGGTGGCGGCCATGGTTTCTGACATGCCGTAGCCCTCGATGTAGTCCTGCCCGGTGAGCGCCTTGAGGCGGGCGGCGAGTGCCGCAGGCATGGCCGCGCCGCCGCCGCGCACGCAGCGCAGGCTGCTCAAATCGAATCGGTCGAGCTGAGGGTGCGCCAGGAAGTCGATCACCATGGTGGAGATCGCCTGCCACATGGTCACGCGGTAGCGCTGCATGCAGATGGCCGCCACTTCGCGGTCCCAGCGTGCGAGCACCACGATGGTCGCGCCCACGTACAGCGGTCCGTTCAGACTGCCGGTGAGGCCTGTGACGTGGAAGAACGGCAGCACCGACAGGCAGACCGCGTCGGATGCGGTGCCGAACCAGCGTACGCCGCCCACCATCGTGCTCATGACGCTGCGGTGGGTGTGCATGCAGCCCTTGGGCAGGCCGGTGGTGCCCGAGGTGTAGGGCATGGCGCAGAGGTCGTCGGGGCCGGTGCTGAGTGGGCCGGGCGCCAGCGCACTGGTCACGGCGTCGATCCAGGCCACCAGGCCGGGTTCGTTGAGTGCGGCACGCGGCGCGGTCACGAAGTCGGGCACTGCCAGATCGGTGGGCGTGCGCAGGTGGTCGCTGTAGGTGGCCACGACCACGTGCCGCAGCCCTTCGCTTTCCGGTGCGAGCAAAGGACGCACCTCAGGCAGCAGGTCTTGCGCCACGAAGGCCACCTGGGCCCCGCTGTCGCTGACGCAGTGGCGCAGTTCCTCCACGCGGTTCATGGGATTCACCGGCACAGCCACCGCGCCAGCGCGAAGGATGGCGTAAAACGCCAGCGCCCACTGCGGGCTGTTCTGCATGCACAGCAGCACCCGGTCGCCGGGCTGCACGCCGCACACCTGCTGCAGGTAGCCAGCAATGTGCTCGGTCTCGCGCATGAAAGCAGCAAAGGTCAACACCGTGTCGTAAAACACGATGAAGGGCTTGTCGGGGTAGCGCCGGGCCGAGACTTCCAGGTTGTAGAAGACGTGCGTTTGCGGCAACGCGAGGTGCTGCGGCAGGCCGGGTGGCCAGTGAACCGGGGTGGGGAACGTCATGCGAACGGTATGGAACTTGGCCCCAGCATTCCGCTGAGCGGAAAAACGCTAGAGCGTGATCAATATACGGCGTTGCCGGGGCCTGTGTAAACGCTGATCAGGGAAAGCGAGCATGCAACTGGCTGTAAAGCCTTGCAGAATTCCGTTCTGCGGAATACAAGCCTTGCTCGCGCGGCGCATATTCCGATCTGCAGAAAAAGGAAGCTGCCCATGGGACGTCACCGCCACGCGCCAACTGCCCCGATCGCCGAAGCGGATCCTGCTCAAGACCGCCGGTTTGTAACGGCCCTGGCGCGCGGGCTCACCCTGCTGCGCTGCTTCAGCCCGGCCGACCGATGGCTGGCCCACCAGGAACTGGCGCGGCGCACCGGTCTGCCGCAGGCCACCGTCTCGCGCCTGACCTTCACCCTCACCAGCCTGGGCTACTTGCGCCATCGCGCGGCCAGCGGCGAATACGCGCTGAGCCCGGCGGTGCTGTCGCTGGGCTTCAGCGTCTTGTCCAACTTTCAGGTCGGGCGCATCGCGCGGCCCTTCATGGAAGCGCTGGCCGAGCACACCCAGGCCGCTGTTTCGCTGGGCGTGCGGCACGACACCTCGGTGGTCTATGTGGCGCACTGCCGCAGCACGGCACGGCTCATCCTCGGACTGGACGTGGGCACGCGCCTGCCGTTCGCCGAGACGGCCATGGGCCGCGCGATCTGGTGTTCGGCCACGCCGGGCATGCAGGCGGTGGTGGCGCGTCGTCTGCAGGCGCAGGAACCCGACCACTGGCCCGTGCAGGAATCCGGACTCAAGCGCGCCGAAATCGATTGGGCCAGACGGGGCTACGCGGTGTCGGAATCCGAGTGGGAGAGCGAGATCGCCGCCATCGGTGTGGGGCTGGACCTGGGCGATGGCCGCGAGCCGCTCGCGCTCACCGTGGGCGGGCCCGCGTCGCGGCTCCAGGGCGCCTTGCTGCACGAGGATTTTGGGCCGGCGCTGGTGAAAACGGGTCGAGAGATCGTGGCGGCCATCCAGACGGCGGGGTGGGAGGACTGAATGAAAAACGCCACCGCAAGGGTGGCGTTCTGACAGGCGCTTGAGCCGAAAACCGGTCAGTGCACCACCTGGGCCAGTTCGCCCTTGGCGTACTTGGCGGCAACGACCTGCAGGCTCTCACCCTTGATCTTGCTGGCCTGCCCCTCGCAGCCGAACTCGATGTAGCGCTGCTTGCAGATCGCCTTGGCGGCTTCGCGCGCGGGCTTGAGCCATTCCCGGGCGTCGAACTTGTCGGGGTTCTCGGCCAGGAACTTGCGCACCGCCGCGGTCATGGCCAGGCGGATGTCGGTGTCGATGTTGATCTTGCGCACGCCGAATTTGATCGCTTTCTGGATCTCTTCGACCGGCACGCCGTAGGTTTCCTTGATCTTGCCGCCGTACTGGTTGATCACGGCCAGCAGGTCTTGCGGCACCGAGCTGGAGCCGTGCATCACCAGGTGGGTGTTGGGCAGGCGGCGGTTGATTTCCTGGATGCGGTCGATCGCCAGGATGTCGCCGGTGGGCTTGCGGGTGAACTTGTAGGCGCCGTGGCTGGTGCCGATGGCAATCGCCAGTGCGTCGAGCTGGGTGCGCTTCAC
>JANPKR010000280.1:0-7006 GCA_031426175.1 Hydrogenophaga sp.
TGCCTGGGGTACACACGGTAGGCCAGCGGGTTTGCAGCCCGCCGTGCAAAAAAATCAAAGCCCGGCCGGGTATCGGCGACTACCATCGATTGGATGCAAGTCAGCACCACCGAACACCCCAGCCACCTGATCGAGCAGATCCTGCAGGCCAGCGCAGACCGCCAGCCGCTGCGCATCGTCGGCGGCAACACCAAGTCCTTTCTCGGCGCGCCCACCCCGGGTGCGACGCTCTCAACCACCGACTGGGCCGGCATCGTGAGCTACGAGCCGACCGAACTCGTGATCACCGTGCGCGCCGGCACCCCGCTGGTCGAGGTGGAGGCACTGCTCGCCGAGCAAGGCCAGTGTTTCCCGTTTGAACCCCCACGCTTCGGCCCGGGCGGCACCGTGGGTGGCATGGTGGCGGCAGGCTTGGCCGGTCCGTCCCGGGCAACGGCCGGTTCGGTGCGCGACTACGTACTGGGCGCGCGCTTCATCAACGGCCGTGGCGAACTGCTGACCTTCGGTGGGCAGGTCATGAAAAACGTGGCGGGTTACGACGTCAGCCGCGTCATGGCGGGATCCATGGGCACGCTGGGTGTGATCAGCGAGGTGAGTCTGAAGGTGCTGCCGGTGGCGCTGGCCGAGGCGACGCTGGTCTTCTCACTCGGCCAGCACGATGCACTGGAGCAACTGCACCGCTGGGGCGGCCAGCCGCTGCCGATCAATGCCAGCTGCTGGGTGAAAGATGATTCCCGGGCGGATGCTCCGGAGTTGCTCTTCGTGCGCCTGCGCGGTGCGGTGGCGGCGGTGGAAGCCGCCTGCGAGCGCATGGCGCGCGAGGCTGGTGGTACCCGCATGGTCAACGCGCAGGCCGGGCCCGACTGGGAAGATTGCCGCGACCAGCGCCTGCCCTTTTTCACCGCACCGTCACCCGAGCTGTGCCTGTGGCGCCTCTCGTTGCCGCAAACAGCGCCGGTGCTCACACTGCCCTATGCGCAGTTCATCGAATGGCAGGGCGCGCAACGTTGGCTGTGGGCGCCGGCTTCTGCTGCCGCCGCGTTGCGCGCGGCGGCCACGGCGGCCAATGGCCACGCCACCTTGTTCCGCGCAGGGGCCGTTGGCGCACCCGGCGTGCCCCGCTTCCAGATCCAGAGCGCCGCGCTCCAAAGCATTCAGGCCCGCCTGCTCGAGTCCTTCGATCCCGCCGGTATCTTCAATCCAGGTCGCATGGCCTGAATTCACATGCAAACCCAGCTCTCCCCCGAATACCAGGCGCGTGCCGACGGCCGCGCAGCCGAGGCGATCCTGCGCAAGTGCGTGCACTGCGGCTTCTGCACCGCGACCTGCCCCACCTACCAGTTGCTCGGCGATGAACTCGACGGTCCGCGCGGACGCATCTACCTGATGAAGCAGGTGCTCGAAGGCGCCGAGCCCACGCGCAAGACGCAGATGCACCTGGACCGCTGCCTGACCTGCCGCAACTGCGAAACCACCTGCCCCAGTGGGGTGGACTACGGCCACCTGATCGACATCGGCCGCAAGCTGGTGGACGAAAAAGTGCCGCGCCCAGCGGCTGAAAAAACCGTGCGCTGGCTGCTGAAGGAAGGCCTGCCCTCCCCGCTGTTCGGCCCGGCCATGAAGCTGGGTCAACTCGTGCGCCCGCTGCTGCCGGCGTCGCTGCAGAACAAGGTGCCCGCACCCCGCACCGCCGGCCGCTTGCCCACGCGAACGCACGCGCGCCGCGTGCTGTTGCTCGCGGGCTGTGTGCAGCCGGCCATGATGCCGAGCATTCACAGCGCCACCGCGCGTGTGCTGGACGCTGCGGGGATTCAGGGCGTGCTGGCGCCGGCCGCGGGCTGCTGCGGCGCGGTGAAGTTCCACCTCAACGACCAGGACGGCGGCATGGCGCAGATGCGCACCAACATCGACGCCTGGTGGCCACTGATCGAAGGCCCGCAAGCGGTGGAAGCGATCGTGATGAACGCCTCCGGCTGCGGTGTGACGGTGAAGGAATACGGCCACATCCTGAAGGACGACCCGGCCTACGCCGCGAAGGCCGCGCGCATCAGCGAACTCACGCAAGACCTGAGCGAACTTCTGCCCGCGCTCGTGCCTGCGCTGCGGCCCTTGCTCAAGCAGAAGCCCGATGCATCGCGCGTGATCGCCTTCCACCCGCCCTGCACCCTGCAACACGGCCAGAAGCTGAAGGGCGGCGTGGAACATCACCTCGCGGCGCTCGGCTTCACCGTGCAGGTGGCGAAGAACGAAGCGCACCTGTGCTGCGGCTCGGCCGGCACCTACTCGGTGCTCAACCCGGAACTCGCCTACGCACTGCGCGACCGCAAGCTCGGCCACCTGGACGAGCTCCAGCCCAGCGTGATCACCAGCGCCAACATCGGCTGCATCACGCACCTGCAAAGCGGCACCGCCACACCGGTGCGGCACTGGGTGGAAGTGCTGGACGACGCGCTGTCCGCCTGAGCCACCGACCACCGTGATCCCAGCGCTCGCCACCCTGCTCGTGTTTCAGTTGCTGGGCGAGGCGCTGGTGCTGGCCACAGGGGTGCCCATGCCCGGCCCGGTGGTGGGCCTGGCTCTGCTGCTGTTGACGCTGGTGCTGCGACCCTCGGTGCTGGGTTCCATCAAGCCCACGGCGCAAACGCTGCTGCAGCACCTCTCGCTGCTCTTCGTGCCAGCGGGCGTGGGTGTGATGCTGCACCTGCAGCGCCTGGGCAACGAGGCACTGGCGATCGGGGTGGCGCTGGTGGTGAGCACCCTGGTCGGCCTGGCCAGCGCGGCACTCACCATGGCCTGGTTGATGAAGCGGGCCCACCGGTGACCCCCGCGCTGCCCCTGCCCGGCGCGCTGGCCGACATCTGGGTCTACCTCGCGGCCACGCCACTGCTGGGCCTCACGCTCACGCTGCTGGTCTACCACGGTGCGTTTTTGCTCTATCAGCGCAGCGGCTTCAACCCGCTGGCCAACCCGGTGGCGATCGCCATCGCGGTGCTGGCCACGCTGCTCTGGGCCACGGGCACGCCCTACGCCACCTACTTCGAAGGCGCGCAGTTCGTGCACTTCCTGCTTGGGCCGGCCACGGTGGCCTTGTCCATCCCGCTGTTCGAACAGCTCCCCCGGCTCAAGCGCCTGTGGCTGCCCATCGTGGGCGCGCTGGTGGTGGGCACGCTGGCGGCCACCGTCACGGCCATCGGCGTGGGCTGGGCCCTGGGGGCGTCCAAGGCCACGCTGGCGTCGCTCGCGCCCAAGTCGGTCACCAGCCCGGTGGCCATGGGCATCGCCGAAAAGATCGGCGGTATCCCTTCGCTCACCGCGGTGCTGGTGGCGGCCACCGGCATCATCGGCGCGGCCAGCGCGCGGTTCTTGTTCGATGCCTTGCGCATCCAGGATCCGGTGGTGCGCGGCTTCGCGCTGGGCACGGCCGCGCACGGCATCGGCACCGCGCGGGCGTTTCAGGTGAGCGAAGAAATGGGCGCCTTCGCCGGGCTGGCCATGGGCTTGTCTGCGCTGTTCAGTGCTGTGGCGTTGCCACTCGTCGCAGGCTTGCTGCTGCGGTGGGTCTGACCACTGCCTTCATTCCTTGAGCAGTGCCTCGACGATGGCACCGCTGTAGCGGCTGGCCACTTCGCGCAGGAAACGCGGGAAATCCACATGCGCCGTGTCGTCGGCGCGGTCGGAGATGGTGCGCACCACCGCCAGCGGCAGGCGGTAGTCGTGGCACACCTGTGCAAACGCCGCACCTTCCATCTCCACCGCCAGCGCGTCGGGCAATTCGCGCCGCAGGGCTTCGCTCTCGGCCGTGGTCGACACAAACCGGTCGCCGCTGATCAGCAGGCCCTCGTGGTATCGGGGCGCGTGCAGGCCGAAGGCGCTGCGCACCGCTTCAGGCAGTTGCGCGGGCAAGGTGCGCAGCACAGCTTCGCTGGCGCGCGCGAGTTGCGCAGTCAACGCGGGGTCGGCGTCGAAGGTGGAGCGGCCATAGCCCGGGATTACGTGGCGCGCAAAGAGTGGTGAGGCGTCCATGTCGTGCTGCAGAAACTGCCGCGCCACCACCACGTCGCCCACGTTGACGCCGGGCTGCACACCGCCCGCCACGCCGGTGAACACGATGCGCTGCACCTTGAAGCGCTCGATCAGCACGGTGGCGGTGGTGGCTGCGGCCACCTTGCCGATGCCCGAGAGCACGGCCACCACGTCGTGTCCGTGCAGGTGGCCGCGCCAGAACGTGCGTCCGCCCGCGGTCTGCTGCTGCTCGTCGGGCATCAGGTTCAGCACAGCGGCCAGCTCCTCACGCAGCGCGCTGACGATGGCGGTGGGGCCCGCCACTATTTCTTGTCGCGCAACTCGCGCCGCAGGATCTTGCCCACCGGCGTCTTAGGCAGCTCGCTGCGGAACTCCACCACCTTGGGCTGCTTGTAGCCGGTGAGGTTCGCCTTGCAGTAATCGCGCACCTGGGCTTCGGTCAGGGCCTCGTCCTTTTTCACGATCACGAGCTTGACGGCCTCGCCCGACTTGTCGTCGGGCACGCCGACCACGGCGCACTCCATCACACCGGGCAGCTGCGCCACCACATCTTCCACCTCGTTGGGGTACACGTTGAAGCCGCTGACCAGCACCATGTCCTTCTTGCGGTCGACGATTCTGAAGTAACCGCGCTCGTCCATCACACCCACGTCGCCGGTCTTGAAGTAACCGTCCGGGGTCATGACCTTGGCGGTCTCGTCGGGCCGCTGCCAGTAACCCGCCATCACTTGCGGACCCTTGATGGCAATCTCGCCCGGCTGACCTGTGGGCACCTCGTTGCCATCGTCGTCCAGGCACTTGAGCCAGGTGTTGGGCAAAGGCAGGCCGATGGTGCCGCTGTAGGCGGTGCTGGTGGTGGGGTTGCAGGTGGCCGAAGGGCTGGTCTCGGACAGGCCATAACCCTCGCAAATCGGGCAGCCCGTCTTCTCCAGCCAGAGCTTGGCCACGGCACTCTGCACCGCCATGCCACCGCCCACCGAGACCTTGAGGTTGCTCCAGTTCACCGTGTTGAAGTCGGGGTGGTTGGCCAGGCCGTTGAAGAGTGTGTTGACTGCAGGAAAGCTGTGGAAGGTGTGCTTGGCCAGCTCCTTCAACACCGCCGGCAGGTCGCGCGGATTCGGGATCAGGATGTTCAAGGCGCCGGTGCGCATGCCCAGCATCATGTTCACCGTGAAGGCGAAGATGTGGTAGAGCGGCAGGGCGCACACGCTGGTGGGCTGCTCGTTCTCGGGCACACGGCTCATCGCGGGTTCGTTCCACGCGTCGGACTGCAGCAGGTTGGCGATCACGTTGCGGTGCAGGAGCACGGCCCCCTTGCTCACGCCGGTGGTGCCCCCGGTGTACTGCAGCACGGCCATGTCGTCGGGTTTGATGTCGGGGCGCTTGAGTGTGCCTCGCGTTCCCTTGGCAATGGCGTCGTTGAAACGCACCGCCTGCGGCAAGTTGAAGGCAGGCACCATTTTTTTGACGTTGCGCACAACGTAGTTCACCAGCGCGCCCTTGAGCAGGCCAAGCTGGTCACCCATGGCGCTGAGCACCACGTGTTTCACTGGCGTGTTGGCGATGCACTGCTGCAAGGTGCTGGCGAAGTTCTCGATGATCACAATGGCCTTCGCACCCGAGTCCTTGAGCTGGTGCTCCAGCTCGCGCGGGGTGTACAGCGGATTCACATTCACCACCACCAGACCCGCGCGGAGGATGCCGGCCACCGCTACCGGGTACTGCGGCACGTTGGGCATCATGATCGCCACACGGTCGCCCTTGACGAGACCCAGGCCCTGCAGGTAAGCCGCAAATGCCAGCGACAGGCTGTCGGTCTGCGCGAAGGTGATCTCCTTGCCCATGAAGCTGTAGGCCGGCCGGCCAGCGAACTTGGCGAAGCTCTCCTCCATGAGGTGCACCAGCGAGCTGTACTGCGCGACGTCAATGTCGGCGGGCACACCGGGTGAATACGAGCCCAGCCAGGGACGGTCGGCCGTTGATGCGGTCATGCGTGATCTCCAGAACTTGGTATTGAAAACAACCCGCCATTGTCGTGCTGCGGGTGACGTGCAGGCCTCGTGTTTTTCCCTTACGACTTTCTGACGACTCGCCGCAGAGTGGCATCAATCGATGATTGCTTGCTACAAAAACCAAAGGGCCGGCATCTCTGCCGGCCCCCTTTGCAAAAACGTCCGGCGCGTGGCCGGCGCCGTCATTCGATGGCTTTGGTCATGTCCTCGACCACCTTCTTGGCGTCGCCAAAGACCATCATGGTCTTGTCCATGTAGAAGAGTTCGTTGTCCAGACCGGCATAACCCGCGGCCATGCTGCGTTTGTTCACGATCACGGTCTTGGCCTTGTAGGCCTCCAGGATCGGCATGCCGTAGATGGCGCTGCCTTTCTGCAAGGCGGCAGGGTTCACCACATCGTTGGCGCCCAGGATGATGGCCACGTCGGCCTGGCCGAATTCGCCGTTGATGTCTTCCATCTCGAACACCTGGTCGTAAGGCACCTCGGCCTCGGCCAGCAACACGTTCATGTGCCCCGGCATGCGCCCGGCCACCGGGTGGATGGCGTACTTCACCGTGATGCCTTTTTCGGTGAGCTTGTGTGCCAACTCTTTCACCGCGTGCTGCGCGCGCGCCACGGCCAGACCGTAGCCAGGCACGATCACCACCGTTTCGGCATTGCCGAGCACGAAAGCCGCGTCATCCGCGCTGCCGCTCTTCACGTTGCGCTGTACCGCGCCGCCCGCAGCGGCGGTGGTGGCCTCGCCGCCAAAGCCGCCCAGGATCACGTTGAAGAACGAGCGGTTCATGGCCTTGCACATGATGTAGCTCAGGATCGCACCCGAAGAGCCCACCAGCGAGCCGGCAATGATCAGCATGGAATTGTTGAGCGAGAAGCCGATGCCCGCTGCGGCCCAGCCCGAGTAACTGTTGAGCATGGACACCACCACCGGCATGTCGGCGCCGCCGATGGGGATGATGATCAGCACGCC
>JANPKR010000281.1:0-3015 GCA_031426175.1 Hydrogenophaga sp.
GTGGAAAACCACCGACCAGGGCGGCCAGCCCAACCACGCCCTGTGGAAGCGTTTTGACGAAGCCTGCACCGAAGCCCACAAACTGGTCGAAGCCTGGCTGGTGCAGGTACGCCAGCAAGCCGACGCGAACAAGTCCCAGCGTCTGGCCATCATTGCCGAGCTGAAGGCCTGGACCGAAGCCCACGCCGGCAACACCGACTGGAAAGCTCAGGTGCGCGCGCTGCACACGTTCTCGGAGCGCTGGCGCGAAGCCGGCCACATGAGCGAAAAGGCATTTGCCGAAATGCAGCCGCAGTGGAAAGACGCCATGCACGCTGCCCACGCGGGGTTGGAGGCTGCCCAGGCCGAGAGCACTGCGCGCCGCAAAGCCTTGATCGAAGAAGCCACTGCGCTGGGTGCTGCACCCATGCTGCGCATCGACGCGGTGAAGGCGCTGCAACAGCGTTGGCAGGCCGAAGCCCACGCCGTGCCGCTGGAGCGCAAACACGAACAAAAGCTGTGGGAAGCGTTCCGCCAACCCATCGACGACGCGTTCAACCGCAAGACCACCGAACGAGAGAAGGCTTCAACCTCGCTCAACGCGCACGACCAGCGCGTGCTCGATGCGTCGCGTGCGCTGGAGCAGGCGAGTGCCAGCGGTGACGCGCAGCGCATCCGAGCGGCCATGCAGGAGCTGGAGTCGGCGTTGGCCGGGCGGCCGCCTGCGGTAGAGCCCGCACCGGCTGCCGCTGTGGTGGCCGAAAAGGCCTCGCCGAACGAGCTAGCCGCAGCGTCGGAAGAGCCCGTTGCAGAAGCGACTGAAGAAACCGTTGCATCCAACGACGCCGAAGCTGCCGACGTGGCCGCCCTGGCCGAACCCGTCGCGCCTGCCAAACCCGCCGCACCGCCCAAGAAGCTGGTGGCCATGCGCGGTGACGACCGTCCCGGCATGAAGAAGGCCGAGCCTGCCGGGCGCGATGCGCGCGGGGCACGTCCCGACGGACGCCGCGACGGTGGCGCCGGTCGTCCTGATTCGCGTGGCCCGCGCGACGCGCGTGGTCCAGGTGCAGCAGCCCCGTGGCGTGACGAGCGCGAGCAGCGCGGCCCACGCCTGGGTGACGCGGCGTTCCGCGCCCAGCGCCAGGCCATTGAGGCGGCCGAAGCCAGCCTGCGCAAGCTCGCAGCGCAAGCCCACGGCGAGGTGCTCACGCAACTCATGACCGCGTGGGAGAAGCGCGATGCTGAACAAATGCCCACGGCCCAGGCCCTGGGTTCGCGCGTCAACGCGGCCAACCGCAGCGCCTGGTCGGCCGCCCTGTCCAAACCGGCCGCTGTCCTGCCGGGCGAGACCTTGCTGCGCCTTGAGATGGCGGCCGAAGTGCCCACGCCGGCCGAGCACCTGAGCGAGCGCCGCATGCTGCAGTTGCAGTTGCTCACGCGCCGCCACGCGGCGGCACCGGGCGAGACCTGGGCTGAAGATGTGGCGGGCGTGCTGGCTTCGCCGTTCGATGCCTCAGCTGCTCGCCGGCTTCAGACTGTGCTGAAGGTTTTGCTCAAGCGCTGAGCTTTGACCGACTGGGGCGCAAGGCCCGTGCAGACAACGTCTGCGCGGGCTTTTTACTGTTTGGTTGCCGCGGGCCGGAAGAAACCGTCGTACAGCGCCACCAGCGCCGGAAACTCCTGTGCGAAGCGTTCGCGGTTCACAAAGTACGCCTCGCAGGTCACCGCAAAAAACTCCGCGGGATCCTTGGCCGCGTAGTCGTCCAGCCAGGGGCGCTCGGCGCCGAAGCGATCCGCCATGGCCACCGCTTCGCGGAATGCATCGAAAGCGGTCTGCATCGTGTCGCGCCACAGCTGGCGTGCTTCCGACGCGCGGCGTGTGCCCAGAAAGTCTTTGGGCAAGGGCGGTGCGCCGTCCGGGTGCTCGCCCAGCGAGATACCCCGCATGTCCATTTTGTGCACAAACTCGTGGATCACGACGTTGCTGCCGCTCTCGGCCGCCGCGCTGGCGTGCGCAACCTCTTCCCAGCTCAGCATGAGTGGGCCGCGGTCCATGGCTTCGCCAGCCAGAACTTCATCAAAGTGGTGGACCACGCCCGCGCTGTCGGTTGTCTTGCGCTGAGCCAACACGGCGCCAGGCTGCACCACGATGCCGACGAAATCACCGTACCAGTCGAGCAGCTTGAGTGGGTCGCGCACCGCGTCGCCCGAGGTGCCGTGCATGTGCAGCAGCGGCAGGCAAGCCTGCGCGGCGATCGCCAGGGCCATGGCATCGGTCAGCTCCAGCCCGTTGGCGCCGTGGAATTCTTTCTCGGTCAGGAAGTGGGTGCACAGCAGGTGCAGGCGGTTCTGCTCGGCGCTGTCGAGCGCGGACAGGAAGGGGTGGGCGGCGAGGGTGGATCGCCACAACGCGTCGGGCACCGGCGTGGGTTGGCGCAGCGAGCGCGGCAGCAGGCGTTGCAGCAGGTCGATCATGAAAGCGGCAGACACAGGCGGCGCAGGCCTTGGGCGTCGAGCCGCAGCACCTCGGCGCGTGGCGGTTGTGCGCCGGCGTCCCAATCGCTCAGCACCACGCGTTGCAGGCCATTGCCCAACGCATGCACGGCAGGGCGGTGCGTGTGACCGTGGATGAGGGTGTGGGCACCTGCAGCCTGGATGGCGGCACGCGCTGCTGCTGCGTCCACATCGGCCCACAAGCTGGGATCGTGTGCGGTGTCGCGCTTGCGCGCTTCGCTCTGCTCGCGCAGGCATCGGGCCACGGCCGTGCGCTCGATCAAGGGGCGTGCCAGAAAGTCGCGCTGCCACGTTGGCTGGCGAACCTGCCCGCGAAAACGCATGTAGTCGGTGTCGGCCAGACACAGTGCGTCGCCGTGGCTGAGCAGCCAGTGCTGGCCGAGAAAATTCAAGGTGGTCGGGTCGCTCAGACCCTGCATGCCGCAGGCCTTGAGACCTTCAACGCCGAGCAGGAAGTCGCGATTGCCGGCCATGAAATAGACCGGGGTTTGGGCGCTGAAACGCTTGAGGGCATCGGCGCAC
>JANPKR010000282.1:0-2887 GCA_031426175.1 Hydrogenophaga sp.
GTTGCCCTGAACGAGACCTTGAAAGCGCTGGGACGTCCCGGCGTCACCCGCACCGACATCGAGCGCATGGTGGGCAAAGGCTCGGCGCACCTGATCCGTTCAGCGCTGCTGCACGGCGGTCTCGATAACTATGAGGCTGCGGTATTGCAGACCGATGCCTGGACGCGGTACCAGGCGCACTACCTCGCCATCAACGGCGCGCACAGTGCGGTGTACCCCGGCGTGGTCGAGGGCCTCACGGCCTTGCGCGAGCACGGGCTGCCGCTGGCCTGCCTGACCAACAAGCCCCATGCCTTTGCTGTGCCGCTGCTGCGGGCCAAGGGCTTGCTTGGCTTCTTTGCCCATGTGTTCGGCGGTGACAGCTTCGCGCGCACCAAGCCAGACCCGCTGCCGCTGCTGAAAACATGCGAAGCGCTGGGCACCTTGCCGGCGAACACGTTGATGGTGGGCGACTCACAGAACGATGGCGTCGCCGCGCGCGCAGCCGGCTGCCCGGTGGTGCTGGTCACTTATGGCTACAACCACGGCGACCCGATTGCACAGGCGCCGCACGACCGGCTGATCGGCTCGCTGGCCGAGTTCGTCAATTGAGCCAGAGATCGCTTACTTTTTGGCTTTGCCCAGCAGGGCGTCTTTCAGCATCCAGTCGGCCGGCTTGGGCCCGAGCCAGATACGCATGAGCGCATTGAAAAACTCGGGTTCCTTGAAGGGCTCGCCTTCGACCTTGCCCTTGATGGTGAGCACCGTGCCGGTGCCGGGAATCCAGTCGATCAGGAAGGTGTCGCCCTCGACCAGCTTCTTGTGGTCGCTGAACACCTGGCTCATGCGCAGCACGCCGGGAATGAGTTTGGAGAAAGCGGCTCGGTCCATGTTGTCTTCCATGCCGCGCGAAAACAGCTTGCCGAGCTCGGCCGAATCAATGTCGCGCAGCATCGTGATGGTCATGCGCCTGGGGCCGGTGGCGGTCAAGACCGCCTCGGGCGTTTCGGCCTTCTGGCCCAGGTAGAGACCAGCGGTGTAAACCTTGAACACGGCCTTGTAGCGGATGCCTGCGCCATTGAGCAGCAGGGGCTGCCCGGCCACCGTGATGCGGTCTTCCAGCTTGACGCCGCTGACCTCCACCGTGGCGGCCTGGCCCAGCGTCGGCAGGAGCAGGGCGATGCACAGGGAAACCGATCCCAGGCTCAAGGAAGAGAAGAGCTTGTGTTTCATGAGACTCCAGATCCGTCAAAAAAGAACACCCGTGCGATTTTCTGCATTGTCTCTTCGGGTCGACACCGCTTTCACAGGGTTTAGCCGTAGAACCAAAGCATCGCCGCGTGACCCACGACACGCCACAAGCCCTTTGCTACACTCCCGCCACCATGTTCCACCCATGCACAACCCCCTCAGGTGTTCTGCCGAGCCGCAACGGCCGGGGAGCCTGGCCCTGGCGCAAGCCAGCGTAAACGTGCACTCCCCCCGGGGTTGGCGCAGCGAACACCGGGCACCGTGCCCGCCGCTGTCTCACCCCCCTCAAGCCCGGCAGGATCCCTGGCCGGATGGCATGGAACCCAGCGCCCCGCCCGATGTGTCGACGACTCCCGGTGTGGCCGACGGAAAGAACGAACATGATCACGGAACTCGAATTCAAGAGTCTTGCCCAGCAGGGCTACAACCGCATACCGCTGATGGCCGAGGCCTTCGCGGACTTGGAAACCCCCCTCTCGCTCTACCTCAAGCTCGCGCACGGGCGCGGTGACGGCAAGCACAGCTTTTTGCTCGAATCGGTGGTGGGCGGTGAGCGCTTCGGGCGCTACAGCTTCATCGGGCTGCCCGCGCGCACGCTGCTGCGCGCCACCGGTTTCGGCGCCGAGGCCAAGACCGAGGTGGTGCGCGATGGCGTGGTGATCGAGTCCGACCACGGCAACCCGCTCGATTTCATCGCCGCCTACCAGCAGCGCTTCAAGGTCGCGTTGCGCCCCGGCCTGCCGCGCTTCTGCGGCGGCCTCGCCGGCTACTTTGGCTACGACGCGGTGCGCCACATCGAGAAGAAGCTCGAGAACACCTGCCCGCCCGACACCTTGGGCTGCCCCGACATCCTTTTGCTCCAGTGCGAAGAGCTCGCGGTGATCGACAACCTCTCGGGCAAGCTGTATCTCATCGTCTACGCCGACCCGGCGCAGCCCGAGGCCTACGCCAACGGCAAGAAGCGACTGCGAGAACTGCGCGAGGCGCTGAAGTATTCGGTCAGCGCTCCGGTGGTCAAGCCCAGCCAGGGCTATCCCGCAGAGCGCGACTTTGCCAAGGCCGACTATCTGAAGGCCGTGGACCGCGCCAAGGAGCTGATCGCAGCTGGCGACTTCATGCAGGTGCAGGTGGGCCAGCGCATCAAGAAACGCTACACCGAGTCGCCGCTGAGCCTGTACCGCGCGCTGCGTTCGCTCAACCCCTCGCCTTACATGTACTACTACCACTTCGGGGACTTCCACGTGGTGGGGGCTTCGCCCGAGATTCTGGTGCGTCAGGAGAACACGGTCGAGGGCACCAAAGTGACGATCCGCCCGCTGGCGGGCACCCGGCCGCGTGGCGCGACGCCCGAGCAGGACAAGGCCACCGAAACCGAGCTGATCACCGACCCCAAAGAGCGCGCCGAGCACGTGATGTTGATCGACCTGGCGCGCAACGACATCGGCCGCATCGCCAAGATCGGCACGGTCAAGGTGACCGAGGCGTTTGCGGTGGAGCGCTACAGCCACGTGATGCACATCGTGAGCAACGTCGAGGGCATGCTGGTCGACGGCATGACCAGCATGGACGTGCTCAAGGCCACCTTCCCGGCCGGCACGCTCACCGGCGCGCCCAAGGTGCACGCCATGGAGCTGATCGACCAGCTGGAGCCGACCAA
>JANPKR010000283.1:0-3687 GCA_031426175.1 Hydrogenophaga sp.
GAGGCGCTCTGGCGTGCCCACGTCGACCCAGGGGCCTTCGTAGATCTCCGCGCTCACCTGTCCCGCCTCCATCGCCCGGCGCAGCAGTGGCGCCAGCGGCTCGGCCGTGCCTTGCGGGTTGCCGGGCAGCACCTCGCACCAGGGCAGCTCGAAGAGTTCACGCCGGTACAGCCCGATGGTGCTGAACGTGTATGCCTCCTCCGAGCTGCTGAGGGCCAGGCCTTCAGCGCCCAGTCCAAAGTCGCCGCGCGGGTTGTGCGGCGGGTTGGGCACCAGCCAGATGTGGGCGAGCAGACCACTGGCTGCAAAGCGGTCGACACTGGCCTGGCTGAAGGCAAAGTCGGGCACGAACACGTCGCCGGCCAGCACCCAGAACACCTCGGCCAGCAGCGGCAGCGCGCGCGCGATGCCGCCGGCGGTCTCCAGCGCGTACCCGAAGTCGGTGCCCTCACGCGACATCACCACGTCGCAGCCCGGTTGTCCACGGCTCCAGGTGGCGCAGTGATCGTCGATCTGCTCGCCCAGCCAGGCGGTGTTGACCACAAAGCGCTGGAATCCACCTGCGATCAAGGCCTCCATGGGCCACTGCATCAGGGGCTTGCCCTGCACCTGCAACAGGGGTTTGGGCGTCACGTCGGTCAGAGGGCGCATGCGCATGCCGCGTCCGGCGGCGAGCACCATGGCCGTGGCCAGGGGGGGTGGTGAGGGTGTTGCGGTGGCGAGGCGGGTCATGTGGAGCGGTTGGATGCGCGTGCCGGGCGCTCAGGGCCGCACGCGTCAAAGAATTATGGGCTTGCGCGCTGGCCCGATGCAGGGCAAAGCGGCCGGCGATGGGCTGGCCGATAAAATCCGTTGTTTTGCGCCATCGCGCAGATCCGCGCTTCACCCCCCACTTCCTGCACTTCCCAGCACCCCCATGTCCGACACCGCCAGCATCCCCACCCCCACCGCACCCGCCGTGTCAGCCCAGACCCAGGCCAACGCCATCCGCGCACTGGCCATGGACGCGGTGCAGGCCGCCAACTCCGGCCACCCCGGCGCCCCCATGGGCATGGCCGACATGGCGGTCGCCCTGTGGGGCCGGCACCTGCGCCACAGCCCGACCAACCCGCAGTGGGCCAACCGCGACCGCTTCGTGCTGTCCAACGGCCACGGCTCCATGCTGATCTATGCGCTGCTGCACCTCACCGGCTACAAGCTGCCGATCGGTGAACTCAAGAATTTCCGCCAGCTGCACAGCAAGACCGCCGGCCACCCCGAGGTGGGCATCACCCCCGGCGTGGAAACCACCACCGGCCCGCTGGGCCAGGGCATCACCAACGCGGTGGGCATGGCGCTGGCCGAGAAACTGCTGGCGTCCGAGTTCAACCGCGACGGTCACACCGTGGTGGACCACCACACCTACGTGTTCCTGGGCGACGGCTGCCTCATGGAAGGCATCAGCCACGAAGCCTGCGCGCTGGCCGGCGCCTGGAAGCTCAACAAGCTGATCGCGCTGTACGACGACAACGGCATCTCCATCGACGGCCAGGTCACGCCCTGGTTCATCGACAACACCGCGCTGCGGTTTGCCGCCTATGGCTGGAACGTGATCGGCCCGATCGATGGCCACGACGCCGATGCCGTGGACCGCGCCATTGCCGATGCCAAGAACAAGGCCGACGCGCCGACCTTGATCATCTGCAAGACGCACATCGGCAAAGGCAGCCCGAACCGCGCCAACACCGCCAAGGCCCACGGCGAGCCGCTGGGTGCTGAAGAGATCAAGCTCACCCGCGAAGAGCTGAACTGGCCGCACGCTCCCTTCACCATCCCGAAAGACGTGTACGCCGCCTGGGACGCCAAGGACGCCGGCAAGGCCGCTGAAGCCGCGTGGAACACCACCTTCGCCGCCTACAAGGCCGCCTTCCCCGAACTCGCCAAGGAATTCGTGCGCCGCATGAAGGGCGAGCTGCCGAAGAACTTTGCCCAGGTGGCGGTGGACGCCGCTGTGGCCGCCCACACCAAGGCCGAAACCGTGGCCAGCCGCAAGGCCAGCCAGCTCGCACTCGAGACCTTCACCGCCGCGCTGCCCGAGCTGCTCGGCGGCAGCGCCGACCTCACCGGCTCCAACCTCACCAACACCAAGTCCACACCTGCGCTGCGCTTCAACCTGGCCGGCGACGTGGTGAAAAACGAGCAAGGTCAGGGCGGTCGCCACATCAACTACGGTGTGCGCGAATTCGGCATGGCCGCCATCATGAACGGCGTGGCGCTGCACGGCGGCTTCATTCCCTTCGGCGGCACCTTCCTGACCTTCAGCGACTACAGCCGCAATGCCATCCGCATGGCCGCGCTGATGAAGCAGCGCGTGATCCACGTGTTCACCCACGACTCCATCGGCCTGGGCGAAGACGGTCCGACCCACCAGTCGGTCGAGCACGCGGCCAGCCTGCGTCTCATCCCGAACCTGGACGTCTGGCGTCCCGCCGACACGGCCGAGACCGCCGTGGCCTGGGCCGTGGCGCTGGAAAACGCCAGCCGCCCCACCGCACTGCTGCTCAGCCGCCAGAACCTGCCCTACGCGCCCAAGAGCGACCTGGGCGACATCAGCAAGGGTGCTTATGTGCTGGCCGAGCCGAGCGAAGTGGGCCTGAAGAAAAAGGCGCAGGCGGTGATCATCGCCACCGGCTCCGAAGTGCAACTGGCCCTGAAAGCGCAGGAGCTGCTGGCCAAAGAATTCAAGATTGCCGTGCGCGTGGTCTCCATGCCCAGCACCACCACCTTTGACCGCCAGAGCGCCGCGTTCAAAGCCTCGGTGTTGCCCGTTGGTGTGCCGCGCGTGGCGGTGGAAATGGGCTCCACCGACGGCTGGTGGAAGTACGGCGTGGCTGCCGTGGTTGGCCTGGACACCTACGGCGAGTCCGCCCCGGCCCCGGTGCTGTTCGAGCACTTCGGCTTCACGCCCGCGAACGTGGCCGACACGGTGCGCGCGGTGCTGGCGAAGTGACTTTCTTCATCCCTTTTTGAAACCCTTCAGGAGACACCAGACATGACCATCAAGATCGGCATCAACGGCTTCGGCCGCATCGGCCGCAACGTGCTGCGCAGCGCGCTGCAGAACTTCGCCGACATCGAAGTTGTCGCCATCAACGACCTGCTGGAGCCCGAGTACCTGGCCTACATGCTGCAGTACGACAGCGTGCACGGCCGCTTCAAGGGTGAAGTCAGCGTCGAAGGCAGCACGCTGGTGGTCAACGGCAAGAAAATCCGCCTCACGCAGGAGCGCGACCCCGCCAACCTGAAGTGGAACGAGGTCGGTGCCGACATCGTCATCGAGTCCACCGGCCTGTTTCTCGACAAGGTCACGGCACAGAAGCACCTGGACGCCGGCGCAAAAAAGGTCATCCTGTCCGCGCCTTCGAAAGACGACACCCCCATGTTCGTCTACGGTGTGAACCACGCGACCTACAAGGGCGAGGCCATCATCTCCAACGCTTCGTGCACCACCAACTGCCTGGCACCGATCGCCAAGGTGCTCAACGACAAGTGGGGCATCAAGCGCGGTCTCATGACCACCGTGCACGCCGCCACCGCCACCCAGAAAACCGTGGACGGCCCGAGCAACAAGGACTGGCGCGGCGGCCGCGGCATCCTGGAAAACATCATCCCCAGCAGCACCGGCGCGGCCAAGGCCGTGGGCGTGGT
>JANPKR010000284.1:0-6090 GCA_031426175.1 Hydrogenophaga sp.
GCTTTGACGCCCTCTTTGTCTCCCAGTGCGCGTGCCTGGCGTCGCTTCAAACGCAACCGCCTGGGCTACTGGAGCCTCGTGCTGTTCTGCGTCCTCGTGATCGGCAGCCTGTTCGCCGAGGTGCTCTCGAACGACCGGCCCTTGATCGTGCGGTACGAGGGCACCACCTATTTCCCCATGGTCAAGGACTATGCGGAGACCGTCTTCGGCGGCGATTTCGACACCACCACCGACTACCTTGACCCGTTCATCCGCGAACAGCTCATGAAAGGGGACAACTGGGCCATCTACGCGCCCAACCCTTACGGCCCGCAGACGCTGAACTATTTCGCCAAACTGCCCAACCCGTCACCACCCACGCTGGACAACTTGTTCGGTACGGACGACCGAGGCCGCGACCTGCTGGCGCAACTGATCTACGGCTTTCGCGTGAGCGTGTTGTTCGCCTTGGCGCTCACCGTCATCGGCGTGTTGCTCGGTGTGGTCACCGGTGCCATCCAGGGTTTCTTCGGCGGCAAGACCGATCTGGCCTTCCAGCGCTTCATCGAAATCTGGGGCTCCATGCCCGAGCTGTATTTGCTCATCATCTTCTCCGCGGTGTTCGCCCCCAGCATCAGCCTGTTGTTGATCCTGCTCAGCCTGTTCGGCTGGATGGGCCTGTCCGACTATGTGCGCGCCGAGTTCCTGCGCAACCGCCAGTTGGATTACGTGCGGGCTGCACGAGCGCTCGGACTGTCCAACTGGCAGATCATCTGGCGCCATGTGCTGCCCAACAGCCTCACACCGGTGGTGACCTTTCTGCCGTTTCGCATGAGCGCGGCCATCCTGGCGCTCACCTCGCTCGACTTTCTGGGCCTGGGCGTGCCACCGGGCACGCCGTCGTTGGGCGAGCTGCTCAGCCAGGGCAAGAACAACATCGATGCCTGGTGGATTTCGCTCTCCACTTTCGCGGTGCTGGTGATCACGCTGCTGCTGTTGACCTTCATGGGGGACGCATTGCGCGATGCGTTGGACCCGCGGAAGGCGGACAAATGACGACCTCCATGCTCCTCGACGTGAAAGGCCTGCGCGTCTCATTCGGCGGCCAAGAGGTCGTGCACGGCATCGACTTCGCCATCCGGGCCGGCGAGAAGCTCGCGCTGGTGGGCGAATCCGGTTCGGGCAAGACGGTGTCTGCGCTCTCGCTGCTGCGCCTGGTGCACAACGCCGACGTGAGCGGCTCGGCTCTGCTCGACGGGCGCGATCTGCTGCAGATGACCGAGCACCAGTTGCGCGGTGTGCGCGGGGACGAGGTCGCCATCATTTTCCAGGAGCCCATGACGGCGCTCAACCCGCTCTATACCGTGGGTGACCAGATCGGCGAGGTGCTTCAGCTGAAAAAGGGTCTCACGCCGCGTCAGGCTCTCGCGTCCACCATCGAGCTGCTGGCCTCCACCGGCATCCCCGAACCCGGGCGACGTGCCAACGCTTTCCCGCACCAGCTCAGCGGCGGTCAGCGCCAGCGCGCCATGATCGCCATGGCGCTGGCCAGCGCGCCCAAGTTGCTGCTGGCCGACGAGCCCACCACCGCGCTGGATGTGAGTCTGCGCGGCCAGATCCTCGATCTGTTGGCCGATCTGCAGCGCCAGCACGGCATGGCGGTGCTGCTGATCACACACGACCTGAACCTGGTGCGCCGCTTCGCCGACCGCGTGGCCGTGATGGAACAGGGGCATCTGGTGGAGCAGGGCGCGGTGGCCGATGTGTTTGCTGCTCCGCGACACACCTACACCCAGATGCTGCTGGCCAGCAAACCCGAGCGCGAGGTGGCGCCGGCCGGGCCGCTCGCCATCGATGTGGCGCCGGTGTTGCAAGCCCGCGGTCTGCGAGTGACTTACCCCGTGTCACTGCCGGGGTTACAAGGCTGGTTCAGAAAAGGCGCATTCGTTGCAGTGCAAGGTGCCGACCTGGATGTGGCACCGGGCCAGACGCTGGGCGTGATCGGTGAGTCGGGCTCCGGCAAGTCCACGCTGGCGCTGGCCGCGCTGGGCCTGTTGCCCCACCAGGGCAGCTTGCAGGTCACCGGTTCGGACTGGACAAAGGCGTTGAAAACCGGTGGGGGCAGGGCGCTTCGCCAGCGGGTACAGGTCGTCTTTCAGGACCCGTTTTCATCACTCTCCCCGCGCATGACGATCGAGCAGATCGTGGGTGAAGGTTTGCTGGTACATCAGCCCGGCCTGACTGTGGCACAACGCCGCGAGCGTGTGGTCACGGCGCTCGCCGACGTCGGCCTGGTCGACGATCCCCGGCGCGGCGGTGACTGGCTCCAACGCTATCCGCACGAGTTCTCGGGCGGCCAGCGCCAGCGCCTGGCGATTGCGCGTGCACTCATCATCGACCCGCAACTGCTGGTGCTGGACGAACCCACCAGCGCGCTCGATGTGACGGTGCAGAAACAGGTGCTGGCCTTGCTGCAGCGCCTGCAACGCGAACGCGGTCTGAGCTACCTTCTGATCACGCACGACGTGGACGTGATTCAGGCCATGGCGCATCACGTCATCGTGATGAAAGACGGCGCCGTCGTCGAAAGCGGCCCGGTTGATCAGGTGTTGCGCGCGCCCGAGCATCCCTACACGCGCACGCTGGTGCAGGCGGCCGCCTGAGGCGTTCAAGGGCTTGACCTGCGTCAGGCCGCTGGCGAGATCGGCGGCGTATAACCGTCGCACATGACCGATTTCGATTCCCCATCAACACGCCCTGTGTCGCTGCAATCGCCGTGGCGCTGGCTTGCCCTGGGTTGGGGCGACCTGCGGCGCAACCCCTTGCCCGGGCTGGCACACGGACTCCTTCTCACCGCATTTGGCTGGCTGTTGCTGTGGGCTGCACGCGACCAGTTCTGGCTGCTGGCCGGCGCCTTCTCCGGATTCCTGATCGTCGCGCCCATCCTCGCCACCGGCCTCTACCAAGTGAGCCGCCAGCGCCGCGCCAGCCTTCGCGATGTGGTGCAGCTCTGGCGCTCGGGCGACGGCCGGCTGGTGAAGTTCGGTCTGCTGCTTGGGCTGGCCGGCACCGGCTGGGTGCTCACATCGGCCGGGCTGATCACGCTGTGGTCGCCCGTGCCTATCCAGGCGCCGATGGACTTTCTGCGCCACGTGGTGCTGGTTCGCCAAGTGGGCCTGTTCGAGGTTTGGCTGTTACTCGGTGCCTTGCTCGCCGCCCCCGTGTTCGCCTCCACCGTGGTGGCCTTGCCCATGCTGGTGGACACCCGCGCCACGGTGATGGAGGCTGTGGCCGAGAGCTGGCGCGCCGTGGCCAGCCACCCCGGTCCCATGGTGTTGTGGGCGGTGGTGATCAGTCTGCTGGTCGGCTTGGGCATGGCCACAGCCTTGCTTGGCTTGATCGTGCTGATTCCGCTGCTGGCCCATGCCAGCTGGCACGCCTACCGCGACCTGACTGCCCAGCGATCGGGCAGCTGAGCCATGGGCAACACCCTTTTCGGCTTCACCGAGGGCCAGATCGCCCAGTTCGGGCTGACGTTTGGCGTCGGTGCCTTCATCGTCTACATGCTCTTCATCGTATTCAACCTGGCGCGCGAATCCAAGGCCGGTAAGTTCGGCACCTTCGTGCTGTTTCTGGTGCTCTCATTCGGCATGTTGGGGTTTCTGGCGAAGAGCCTCATTCAATGGATTCTGGGCATTTGAACGGCGTTCAGCACTGAACCGTTGATTGGGTTGCCAAGCGGCTGTTGCAGGCGTTACAATGCGAGCTTCACGACCAAATGGGCGGGTAACTACCGGCCCATTTTTTTTGGCCGAACGCTTTTGGCCCTGGGGTAATCCACAGGGTTGATGCATTGGTCCACCCTGGGCAGACACCATCAGCATGGCTTGGCAAGAGATCGTAGAGCAGACCGTCACCGGACTGGGTTTTGACCTGGTCGAGTTGGAGCGCTCGGGCAGCGGCTTGCTGAAGGTCACGATCGACTTGCCTTGGGAGGCGCCCGTTGCCGGGCAGCCGGTTCCGCTGGAGCGTTTTGTCACGGTCGAAGATTGCGAAAAAATCACGCGTCAGTTGCAATACCTGCTGGAAGTCGAAGGACTGGAATACCGCCGCCTCGAAGTGGGTTCGCCGGGCATCGACCGACCGCTCAAGCGTGAAATTGACTACGTGCGGTTTGAAGGTCACGTGATCGATCTCACCTTGAAGGCTCCAATCGGCGCCACCGGGTCCGATGTGGCGGCCAACCGCAAGAAATTCAGGGGCGCGCTGGAGCGTGCCGACGATGGTGTGCAGTGGCAGGTGGTTTGGAGCGATGCGCCCGAACCCAAGCCCGGTGCAAGGGTGAGCAAGAAGCGCGCACCCGTGCCCATGCAGGCCATGACTTTTTCGCTGGACGACATCCAGCAGGCGCGCTTGGCGCCGATCGTGAATTTCAAGGGCCGACAGGCTCCTGGAGCCAACGCTTCAGACAGTGACGAATGAGAGAAATCAAAGTGACCCAGCAAGTAGTGACCCAGGATATGCAATTCGGAAAGGTGGGCGAGTGAAATGAACCGCGAAATGTTGATGCTGATCGATGCGATCTCGCGCGAGAAAAACGTCGAGCGCGACGTCGTGTTGGGCGCTGTGGAACTGGCGCTGGCCTCGGCCACCAAAAAACTCTACAAGGGCGACGTGGACATCCGCGTGGCCATGGACCCGGACACCGGTGCCTACGAGACCTTCCGCCGCTGGCTGGTTGTGCCCGATGAGGCCGGCCTGCAGAACCCCGACGCGGAAGAGCTGCTCACCGACGCCCGTGACGAACTCGCCGACATCGAAGAAGGTGACTTCATCGAAAAGCCGGTGGAAAGCGTGCCTATCGGCCGCATCGGCGCCATGGCCGCCAAGCAGGTCATCCTGCAGAAAATCCGGGACGCCGAGCGCGAAATGTTGCTCAACGACTTCATGTCGCGCGGTGACAAGATCTTCGTGGGCACCGTCAAGCGCATGGACAAGGGGGACCTCATTGTCGAGAGCGGCCGGGTGGAAGGCCGCCTCAAGCGCGGCGAGATGATCCCAAAAGAAAACTTCCGCACCGGCGATCGCGTGCGCGCCATGATCATGGACGTGGACCTGACATTGCGCGGTGCACCCATTCTGCTGTCGCGCTCAGCCCCGTCTTTCATGATCGAACTCTTCCGCCAGGAAGTGCCCGAAATCGAACAAGGCCTGCTGGAGATCAAGACCTGCGCCCGCGATCCGGGTTCGCGCGCCAAGATCGCCGTGCACACGAACGACCGCCGCATCGATCCCATCGGCACTTGCGTCGGTGTGCGCGGTTCGCGCGTCAACGGCGTCACCAACGAACTCGCTGGCGAGCGTGTGGACATCGTGCTGTGGTCGGAAGACCCCGCGCAGTTTGTCATCGGTGCGCTGGCCCCGGCCAACGTGGTCTCCATCGTGGTTGACGAAGAGCGTCATGCGATGGACGTGGTGGTGGACGAGGAGAACCTCGCCATCGCCATCGGCCGTGGTGGTCAGAACGTGCGCCTTGCTTCCGAGCTGACCGGCTGGCGCATCAACATCATGACGGCTGACGAGTCGGCCCAGAAACAGGCCGAAGAGGCCGACGGTATTCGCAAGATCTTCATGGCCAAGCTCGACGTGGACCAGGAGATCGCCGACATCCTGATCGAAGAGGGCTTCACCAGCCTGGAGGAGGTGGCCTATGTGCCGCTGCAGGAAATGCTGGAGATCGAGTCTTTTGACGAGGACACGGTCAATGAGCTGCGCACCCGCGCCAAGGATGCCTTGCTGACCATGGAAATCGCTCGCGAAGAGAGCGTCGAAGAAGTTTCGCAGGACCTGCGCGACCTCGAAGGCGTGACCCCCGAGCTGATTGCCAAGTTGGCCGACGGCGGCATCCATACCCGCGACGAGCTGGCCGACCTGGCCACCGACGAGCTCACCGACATCACCGCACAGACGCCTGAAGAGGCCACCGCGCTGATCATGCTGGCACGCGCTCACTGGTTCACCGGTGACGAAGCGCAATCCACGACCTGACCAGCGGAGGCCCATCGGAGAATAGAGACCTATGACAAGTACCACCGTCGCCGAACTGGCTGC
>JANPKR010000285.1:0-2769 GCA_031426175.1 Hydrogenophaga sp.
CTTGGCCGAACCGCCAAACTTGGCCGCCAGCACGGTCGTGATCGCCGCCGTCAGCGTCGTCTTGCCATGGTCAACGTGTCCAATCGTGCCCACGTTGACGTGCGGCTTGGTCCGCTCAAATTTCTCTTTTGCCATTTTTCAGCTCCAAATCAAAACTGCCGAAACAATCAAAAAACCTGCAAATGCAGATTTGCAAACAACTGGTGCCCTTGGCGGGAATCGGACCCGCGACCTCTCCCTTACCAAGGGAGTGCTCTACCACTGAGCCACAAGGGCCAAGAGGGCCGGCAAGCCGACCACCCCGGAACATTCAAACCACGACATCAACAGACCATGGAGCGGGAGACGGGAATCGAACCCGCGTCATCAGCTTGGAAGGCTGGGGTTCTACCATTGAACTACTCCCGCCAGATTCGCCCGCCCGGATGGAACATACCCCAAGGGGACGAACCACCGGACGCAAAGTCCATCGCCTGCATGTCACATCGATCGCTGGTGGAGGAGGCTGGATTCGAACCAGCGTACGCGTAAGCGGGCAGATTTACAGTCTGCTGCCTTTAACCACTCGGCCACCCCTCCATAGCGCAGCCCGCGATTATGCCATGGTTTTCAGGCGGCGTGCCAGGCGAGGTTCAAGTCGGCGCCTCACCAGGAGATGGCGGCAGACCCTTGCCCAACCAACCACGCGTTGGCCTGGCCGAAATGGCCACATCCGATGAACGGCAAGGGCCCGCGGCGGGCAGACAGCGGCGACGGGTGGTTCGCGAACAGCAGCAGGTGCCGCCCGGCGTCGATGAGAGACGCCTTTTTCTGGGCATGCGCGCCCCAGAGCAGGAATACCTTGGGCTGGCCCGCCGCGCTGCAACGTTCGATCAGGCGGTCGGTCAGCGATTCCCACCCCCGTTTGGCGTGGCTGGCGGGCTGACCGTCTTCCACCGTGAAGCAGGTGTTGAGCAGCAACACCCCTTGCTCGGCCCAACGCACCAGAGAGCCGTTGGCCGGCACGGGAAGACCCAGGTCGCGCTGCAGTTCCTGAAAGATGTTGCGCAGGCTGGGCGGTGGCTTTACGCCCGGCGCCACCGAAAACGCCAGACCTTCGGCCTGTCCGGGCCCGTGGTACGGGTCCTGACCGAGCACGACCACACGAACTTCGTCGGCTGGAGTGAGTTGCAAGGCCCGCAACGGCTCGGGCGGATAAATGGTGGCCCCTTGCGCACGCCGGGTCTCCAGAAAGGAGGTCAGTGCCACTCCTTGGGAAGAAGACCAGAAACTCGCCGTCAGATCGGCCCAACCCGATGCGTCTTGCACAACCAGACGCTCAGGCAAACAGCTCGGCGAGCGCCACACCCGGCTCGGGTGCGCGCATGAAGGCTTCGCCCACCAGAAAGGCGTGAACGCCGGCGGCGCGCAGGGTCTGCACGTCGTCGCGACCCAGGATGCCGGACTCGGTGATCAGCAGGCGGCCAGCGGGCACATCGGCCATGAGGTCCAGCGTGGTCTGCAACGTCACCTCAAAGGTCCGCAGGTTGCGGTTGTTGATACCCACCAGCGGGGTTTTGAGCTTGAGTGCACGGTGCAGTTCGGCGCGATCGTGCACCTCCACCAGCACCGCCATGTTCAGGCTCAGCGCCAGCGCTTCGAGATCGGCCATCTGCGCGTCGTCCAGGCAGGCGGCGATCAGCAGGATGGCGTCGGCGCCCATGGCGCGGGCTTCATAGACCTGATACGGGTCGATCATGAAGTCCTTGCGCAGCACCGGCAAGTCGCAGCTGGCGCGGGCCTGTTTCAAATAGTCGGCGCTGCCCTGAAAGAACTGCTTGTCGGTCAGCACCGACAAGCAGGCCGCACTCACCTGGCCGTCGCCCTCGGCGTAGCTCTGGGCGATGTCGGCCGGGATGAAGTCTTCGCGCAGCACGCCCTTGCTGGGGCTGGCCTTTTTTACTTCCGCGATCACAGCGGCCTGGCCGGCGGTGATCTTTCGGCGCAAGGCACCCTCGAAATCGCGCGTAAGCACGCGGCTCTCGGCGTCGAAGCGCACCACGTCAAGGGGCTTCTTGCGCCGGGCGGCGGCGATTTCTTCGTGCTTGACCGCCACGATCTTCTGCAGGATGTCGCTCATGTCGTTGTTCCAGGTCAGGCCACGAAGGCCTTGAGTTGTTCGAGTTTGGCCAAGGCAGCGCCCGATGCCAGCGTGCGTCGCGCGAGTGCGATACCGGAGCCCATGTCGGCGACCACGTTGGCCGCGTAAAGCGCCACGCCGGCGTTGAGTGCCACGATCTCGCTGGCGGCCTTGAAGGTCGGGTCGTCCCGGCCTTCCAGCACACCCCTGAGCATCTGGCGCGAAGCCTCGGGCGTGTCAACGCGCAGCGCGCGGCTGCTGGCCATGGTCATGCCGAAGTCTTCTGGGTGAATCTCGTATTCGGTGATCTCGCCGTTCTTGAGTTCGCCCACCAGCGTGGCTGCGCCGAGCGACACCTCGTCCATGCCGTCACGCCCGTACACCACCACCGCATGTTCAGCGCCCAGGCGATGCAGCGCGCGCACCTGGATGCCGACCAGGTCGGGGTGGAAAACGCCCATGAGGATGTTGGGCGCGGAGGCCGGGTTGGTCAGCGGACCGAGAATGTTGAAGATGGTCTTGATGCCCAGCTCGCGGCGCACCGGGGCCACGTTCTTCATGGCCGGGTGGTGGTTGGGCGCGAACATGAAGCCCACGCCGACCTGCTCGATGCAGCGCGCAATGGCCTCAGGGGACAGGTTGATGTTGAT
>JANPKR010000286.1:0-3030 GCA_031426175.1 Hydrogenophaga sp.
ATGAACACCGCCGAACGCCACTACGCCATCGTCACCGCCGCTTACTGGGGCTTCACGCTCACCGACGGCGCGCTGCGCATGCTGGTGCTCCTGCACTTCTACCGGCTGGGCTACTCGCCCTTCACGTTGGCGTTTCTGTTCCTGCTGTACGAGGCCGCGGGCATCGTGGCCAACTTCGTGGGCGGCTGGCTGGCCACGCGCTACGGCATCACGCGAATGCTCACCGTGGGTCTGGTCACGCAGATCATCGGCTTCACCGTGCTCTCGTTCCTCGATCCGGGCTGGAGTGCGGCAATGTCGGTGGCCTGGGTGGTGCTGGCGCAGGGCATCTGCGGGGTAGCCAAAGACCTCACCAAGACCGCGAGCAAGTCCGCCATCAAGGTCACGGCCGACCAGGCGAAGAATCAGGGTTCTGGCCAGCTCTTCAAGTGGGTGGCCTGGTTCACCGGCAGCAAGAACGCCATGAAAGGCATCGGCTTTTTTCTGGGAGGGCTCCTTCTGCAGTCCCTGGGCTTTCAGCACGCGCTGTGGGCCATGGCCGCGCTGCTGGCGCTGGTGCTGGTGGGCGTGGTGACCTCTCTGCCGCAGATGATGGGCAAGAGCAAGGCATCGAAATCGGCCAAGGAACTGTTTGCCAAGAACACCGGCGTGAACGTGCTGGCTGCGGCGCGCGTGGTGCTGTTCGGCGCTCGCGATGTCTGGTTCGTGGTGGGAGTGCCGGTGTACCTGTACTCGCAAGGCTGGACCTTCACCATGGTCGGCACCTTTCTCGCGGTCTGGACCATCGGCTATGGCGCCGTGCAGGCCATGGCGCCCGCCTTCGTGAAACGCAGCACCGACGGGCTGAGCACCGAGGTGCCCGCCGCGCGGCTGTGGTCCGCGCTCCTCGCGCTGGTGCCCATGGGTCTCGCCCTGGCCGTGGTCCTGGACGCCCCCCACCTGCCCTGGGTGGTGGTGGGCGGGCTGGGCGTGTTCGGCTTTGCGTTCGCGGTGAACTCGTCCGTGCACTCGTACCTGGTGCTGGCCTACGCAGGCTCGGAGAAGGCAGCCGAAGACGTGGGCTTCTACTACGCGGCGAATGCGCTGGGCCGCTTCAGCGGCACGCTGCTCTCGGGCCTGCTGTACCAGTGGGGTGGGCTGCTGTATGCGCTGCTGGGCTCGGCGCTCATGCTGGTCGTTTGCTGGCTGGCCACGCTCAAGCTGCCCACCCAGGCCACGCTGCAACGCACAACCGCCTGAAGGAGATTCCATGGACGAAACCCTCGCCGTCAAATCCCTCGGTGCACTGGCGCAAGAGACGCGACTTCGCATCTTCCGAGCGCTGGTGGCGCAAGGACCCCAGGGCCTCACGCCAGGCCACCTGAGTGACACGCTGGGCGTGGCCAGCACGGCGCTGTCGTTCCACCTCAAGGAGCTCAGCCACGCGGGCCTGATCTCGCAGGAGCGCGATGGCCGCCACCTGATCTACCGCGCCGAGTTCGGCGCCATGAACGACTTGCTGCAGTTCCTCACCGCGCACTGCTGCAAGGGCGAGCCCTGCGAAGTCACAGCGGGCGACACGTTGGCCACCAACTGCATTCGTCGCTGACCGGCACGCCATGACCGAGAATACGGCGCTGTGACGCCCTCCCTCTCCAGCCCATCCCACCCATTGCACTGCCACCCGGCCACACCGGCCGGCATGCCGCTGGGTCTGTCGGTGGTGATGCGCTGGACACCGGAACATCTGCGGCTGGTGTACACGGTGCGCGGCAACACCGCCTGGCTTCGCATACCGCCCGCCACCACACCCGGCCCGGCCGATGGACTTTGGCAGCACACCTGTCTCGAAGCGTTTGTGGCGTCCGAAAGTGACGTGGCTTACAACGAATTCAACTTCTCGCCCTCGGGCCAGTGGGCGTCCTACCGCTTTGCCAGTGAACGGCAGCGCGACACCTTGTCCGCATCCGACCAGCCCGCACCCCTGATGCACCTCACCGTCACACCGACGCTTCTCACGCTGGACGTGCAGCTGCCCCTGGCTGCCCTGCCCTCACACCGTCTGGAACTCGCGCTGTGCGCCGTCATGGAAGAACACAACGGGCGCCTGAGCTATTGGGCGTTGCAGCACCCGCAAGCCCGCCCCGACTTCCACCACCCCGCCGGGCGCTCGTTGCGCCTGGCCTTGCCCCAGAACTGAACG
This sequence comes from Hydrogenophaga sp., assembly GCA_031426175.1. Taxonomy (GTDB): domain Bacteria; phylum Pseudomonadota; class Gammaproteobacteria; order Burkholderiales; family Burkholderiaceae_C; genus Hydrogenophaga. The sequence continues at coordinate 2,183 of JANPKR010000286.1, forward strand.
CCATGCAATTCGGCCTCGATCGTTTTCTGCAAGACCCTGCCCTTCGTGCGCCGCTCAAGGGTCAGAGAGTGGCCTTGCTGGCTCACCCCGCCTCGGTCACACGCGAACTCACGCATGCGTTGGACGCCTTGGCCGCCCTGCCCGACGTGACGCTGAGCGCCGCCTTCGGCCCGCAACACGGTCTGCGCGGCGACAAACAGGACAACATGGTCGAGTCGCCCGACTACCTCGACCCACACCTGGGCATCCCGGTGTTCAGCCTGTACGGCGAGGTGCGCCGACCGACCGACGCCATGATGGCCAGCTTCGATGTGCTGCTGGTGGACCTGCAAGACCTGGGCTGCCGCATCTACACCTTCATCACCACGCTGCGCTATGTGCTGGAAGCCGCTGCGCAACACGGCAAGACCGTGTGGGTGCTGGACAGGCCCAACCCGGCGGGCCGGCCCATCGAAGGCCTCACGCTGCGCGAAGGTTGGGAAAGTTTTGTGGGCGCTGGCTCCATGCCCATGCGCCACGGCATGACCATGGGTGAGCTCGGCCACTGGTTCATTGCCACGCTGGGCCTCACCGTGGACTACCGGGTCATCACCATGAGCGGCTGGCTGCCGGATGCAGCGCCCGGGTTTGGCTGGCCCACCGAGCGCAGCTGGGTCAACCCCAGCCCCAACGCCGCCAACCTGAGCATGGCGCGCGCCTACGCCGGCACCGTGATGCTGGAGGGCACCACCCTGTCCGAAGGCCGCGGGACCACGCGTGCGCTGGAGCTGTTTGGCGCACCGGACATCGACGTGCCGCGCTTGCTGGCCGACATGCGCCGCATCGCGCCACAGTGGCTGCGGGGTTGC
>JANPKR010000287.1:0-4377 GCA_031426175.1 Hydrogenophaga sp.
CAAGGCAGCATCGAACGCGTGACAGAGACCCCGGCCGCAGCCCTCACCGTGGTCTGCGAAGGCAAGCGAAGCCAGACCCGCGAGCAACTCGGCCTGGCGTTTGACGTGCGGCCCTACGCCCACAAAGCGGTGGCGGCGCGGTTGACCAGTGAGCTGCCGCACGGCGGCGTGGCTCGCCAGTGGTTTGCCAACGGTGAGGTGATGGCCCTGCTGCCGCTCGGAGGTGCTCAAGGGAACTCCGTGGCCCTGGTGTGGTCTGTTCCTCCAGCGCAGGCCGACGCCTGGCTGCAGTCCGATCCCTCCACCCTGGCCCAGGCGGTGCAGGCGCGCAGCGCCAACATCCTGGGCGCCCTGCACATGGAAAGCCCAGCACAAGCCTGGCCCCTCGAGCTCTCGCGAGCACAGCGCTGGATCACCCGCACCGCCACCAGCGGCGTGGCACTGGCCGGTGATGCAGCGCACGCGATGCACCCACTGGCGGGCCAGGGCCTCAACGTGGGTCTGGCCGACGTGGCCGAGCTCGCCCGCGTGCTGCACGAGCGTGAGTACTGGCGCGACCTCGGTGACCTCAAGCTGCTGCGCCGCTACGAGCGTGCGCGCGCCGCCGACGTGGGCGCCATGGGCTGGGTCACCGACGGTTTGTTCGGACTGTTTTCTCACGAAGACAGCCGTGTGCAGGCGCTGCGCAACTGGGGCCTGAACGGCTTCAACCGCAGTGGCCCGCTCAAGCGCTGGCTGGCGCGCCAGGCCATGGGCCAGCCGGTCTGAATCCCTTTTCCCCCCGATCGCCACAGAGCACCCCCACGATGAAACTCCTCAAGTCCCTGTTGCTGCTGGCGCTGACCGCCTTGTCCCTGGGCGCACTGGCGCAGGAAGCCACCATTCGCAAGAACCTCGCCGAGCGCCTGCCCAAGTTGCCCACCATCGACGAGGTCAGCAAAACGCCGATGCCAGGCGTCTTTGAAGTGCGCATCAACCAGAGCGACATCTTCTACACCGATGCCGAGGGCAACTACCTGATCCAGGGCTCGATGATCGACACCCGGGCACGTGTTGACCTGACCGAACAACGCCTGAACAAGCTCACAGCGATCGCCTTCAAGGACCTGCCGCTGAAAGACGCCTTCACCTTGGTGCGCGGCAACGGCAAACGCAAGATGGCTGTGTTTGAAGACCCCAACTGCGGCTACTGCAAAAAGCTGCATCAGGAGTTCGCCGATCTCGACAACGTGACGGTGCACGTTTTCCTCATTCCCGTGCTCGGGCCAGACTCGGTGGAGAAAGCGCGTCGCATCTGGTGCGCCAAAGACAAGGCCAAAACCTACAGCGACTGGATGGTGAACAACCAGCCACCCGCCGCCGCCGCCTGCGACACTGCGGCCATCGAGCGCAACAGCCGCCTCGCCAGCAAACACGGCATCAAGGGCACGCCCACCATGATCTTCACCAACGACACCCGGGTGCCGGGCTTCATCACAGCCGACCGCATCGAAACCATGCTCAACTGATGCGGCTGCCCATGCCCTTGATCGATGCCGGCGGCAAATCCCTTGAGCAGCCCCTCATCCACAACCTGGGCTACGCCGGCCTGATCCCGCTGGTGGGTCTGGCGCTGCTGGTCTGGTTGGTGAAGCCCGATCTGCAGGCCTGGGTGGCGCTGGCGCTGGCCGCCTACGCGGCGCTCATCGCCTCCTTTCTCGGTGGCATCCATTGGGGCATCGGCTGGAGCCAGCTGGCCAGCCCGCCCGAGAGCCAGGTGCACTTCGTGTGGGGGGTGGTGCCCTCGCTGCTGGCATGGCCTGGCCTGGTGATGCCGCCTTACGCCGGTCTGGCGTGGCTGGGCCTGGTTCTGATCGTCTGCTATCTCGTTGACCGCAGGCTGTACGCACAAGCCGGGCTGGGTGCCTGGCTCAAGTTGCGTTTTCGTCTCTCGGCCGTTGCGGCGCTGAGTTGTTTCATCGGTGCAGGAGCCCTCTGATGCCCAAACGTCCTGCCTCCCCCTGCGGCGTTCGCTTCACTGTTTCCGTCCACGAGGCCAATGCGCATCTCTTCGCCGTCACCCTGCACATCGAGCAGCCCGCGAAAAACCAGCGTGTGAGCCTGCCGGTCTGGATTCCGGGCAGCTACCTCGTGCGCGAATTCTCCCAACACCTGCAGAACCTGAAAGCCTGGCAAGACGGCCAGCCCGTGGCCATCCGGCAGCTCGACAAGCACCAGTGGCAGGCCAACGCGGTGGCGGGTCAACCACTGGAACTGCAATACGAGGTGTACGCCTTTGACGCCTCGGTGCGCACCGCCTTTCTCGACAGCACGCGCGGCTTCTTCAACGCCACCAGCCTGTGCTTGCGCGTGGCTGGTCATGAAGATCAGCCCCACTCGCTGGAGATCGTGGCGGGCGTCGCGACGCAGGGCTGGAACGTCGTCACGGGCCTGCCTGCGCACAGCGTGGACCCCGCAGGCTTCGGCCACTACCGCGCGGCCGACTACGACGAACTGGCGGATTGCCCGGTGGAAATGGGCCGGTTCTGGAACGGTCAGTTCACCGCCGGTGGCGTGGATCACCGCTTCGTGATCAGCGGCGCCGGGGCCTGGCTCGATGGTGAACGCCTGATCGAAGACACGCGCCGCATCTGCGAAGCGCAGATCGCGTTCTGGCACGGCGACGGCGCGCCGCCGTTTTCCAGCTACGTCTTCATGCTGCACGCCAGTGGCGATGGCTACGGCGGGCTGGAGCACCGCAACTCCACCGCGCTGATCTGCCAACGCGCCGACCTGCCACGACTGCGCCCCTCTTCCAGCGACAAACCCGCCGCGCTCAAGGCCACCGACGGCTACACCACGCTGCTGGGTTTGATCAGCCACGAGTACTTCCACACCTGGAACGTCAAACGTCTGCGCCCGATCGAGTTCAAGCGCTACGACTATGCGGCCGAGAACTACACCGAGCTGCTTTGGTTCTTCGAGGGCTTCACCAGCTACTACGACGACCTGATCCTGCGCCGCGCCGGCCTCATCGACGACACGGCCTACCTGCAACTGGTGGCCAAGACCATCAACCAGGTACAGCAAACGCCCGGGCGCCACTTGCAGAGCGTGGCGCAGGCCAGCTTTGACGCGTGGGTGAAGTACTACCGCATGAATGAGAACACGCCGAATGCAACGGTGAGCTACTACACCAAAGGCTCGCTCGTGGCCTTGTGCCTGGACCTCACCCTGCGCGCCGAGGGCCACACCACGCTGGACGCGGTGATGCGCGAACTCTGGCAGCGCTGCGAAGGTGGCCCGATGCGGCAAGCCGATCTGTTGCGTGCGCTCAAGCGCCTGGGCAAGCGCAGCTTCGACGGCGAAATCGCCGCCTGGGTGCACAGCACGGCCGACCTGCCCCTGATCGACCTTCTGCAAGGCCAGGGCGCCAAGCTCACACACGACAAGGCGCCACTGGCCCAGCAGTTGGGCCTGCGTGTGGCCGAGTCGGGTGGCAGTGTGCAGATCAAGACCGTGCTGCGTGGCGGCGCGGCTGAGACAGCCGGCATGGCTGCGGGCGATGAGTGGCTTGGCGTGGAGCTGGCGGCGGTGCGCCGCGGGGGCGCCGCCGAAGCCTGGCGCATCCACAAACTCGACGATGTGCAGATGATGCGCGGTCAGCGCACGCGCATCACTGCGCTGGTCTCGCGCGACAACCGACTGCTGAAATGTCCACTGGACTGGCCGACCGAGAGTCAGGCTGTGAAACTGGGTGTGACAGATGCGGCGCGCCTGGCCGCCTGGTTGTCCGACTGAGCGCGCTGCACCTCAGGCCTTGGGCAGGCGGACTGCCAGCTCGTCGTCAAACTGCTGCACCACCGCCGCACCCTTGAAGCTCTTGAGTCCATCGCGGATGCGGGGCAAAGCCGCCTGAAGATCGGTCGGTGTCTTGCAACTTTCGGCGCGGATGGCCAGCGTCTCTCCCATGGGGCCGAGCTGGTCGTTGATGAAGCGCACCACCTGGCGGCGGGCTTCACTGAACGGCAGCGTGCCTGCAGGCGCAGCCCCGGACGTCTGTGGCGCTTGAGACAGTTGCACGGGCTGAGACGCCCCTGGTTCAAACGTGGCAGGTGCGGGCACCGACACCTGGGACGCGGCCAACGCCTTCGGCAAACCATCGGCACCGACGATTTCGACCCAGCCGCCGGACATCAGCTCGCTCAGCGACTGCGTGGCCTGCTCCAGCGAACCCGTGAGTTTTTCGAACTCGGCCAGGTTGCGTTTGCCATCCACCATGATCAACAGCGAGCGCAGGCGCGGCACGAGCCCGGCAGGCCGGGAGCTCAGCGCTTCGCGCCCGGCCGCAGTCTTGCCAAACAATGTGTTTTTGTCCATATCTTCCCCAACTGTGGG
>JANPKR010000288.1:0-8237 GCA_031426175.1 Hydrogenophaga sp.
CGTGAGGCGAATCTTCTTGCCGTTGACCACCAGCGTGTTGCCGTCGACGCTGACCTCACCCTTGAAGCGGCCGTGCACGCTGTCGTACTGCAGCATGTAGGCCAGGTACTCGGGCTCCAGCAGGTCGTTGATGGCGACGACTTCAATGTCGGCGAAGTTCTGCAGCGCGCTGCGCAACACATTGCGCCCGATGCGGCCGAAGCCGTTGATGCCGATCTTGATGGTCATGAATGCTCCTTCGTTTGAAAAACCGTTCCGTTCGCCCTGAGCTTGTCGAAGGGTTCACCCATGCGGGGCTTCGACAGGCTCAGCCCGAACGGGCTTGGCGCTTGGTCAACACGGTACGCACCGTGTCGGCCACATTGGCGGGCGTGAAGCCGAAGTGCTCGAACAGCACCGGGGCGGGGGCTGATTCGCCGTAGGTGTCCAGACCCACGACCGCGGCCACGCCGTATTTCCACCAGCCGTCGGTGGAACCCATCTCCACCGCCACGCGCGGCACTCCGGCCGGCAGCACAGAGGCCTTGTAGGCGGCGCTCTGGCGGTCAAAGGTGGTGGTGCTGGGCATGGAGACCACGCGCACGGCAATTTTGTGTTCCTTGGCCAGCAACTCCTGCGCCTTCAGCGCCAGCTGCACTTCGGAGCCGGTGGCGATGATCACCGCCTGCGCCTTCTTCTTCAGGCCCACTTCGGTGGGCTCGGCCAGCACGTAGGCGCCTTTGCTGATGTCGCCCAGATCGCTCTTGGGCGCATACGGCAGGTTTTGGCGGCTGAGCAGCAGTGCGGTGGGGCGGGTGGCGTTTTCCAGCGCCACAGCCCAGGCCACGGCGGTCTCGGCGGTGTCGCCCGGTCGCCAGACGTCCAGGTTGGGGATCAGGCGCAGGCTGGCGGCGTGTTCGACCGACTGGTGCGTGGGGCCGTCTTCGCCCAGGCCGATGGAGTCGTGCGTGAACACGTGGATCACGCGCTGCTTCATCAGCGCGGCCATGCGGATGGCGTTGCGGCTGTAGTCGCTGAAGGTCAGAAAGGTGCCGCCGTAGGGAATGAAGCCACCGTGCAGCGCCACGCCGTTCATGATGGCCGCCATGCCGAATTCGCGCACGCCGTAGTTGATGTGGCGACCACCATGGCCCTGCTCGTTTTTCACCACATCACCGGCCAGGTTGAAACGCAGCGCGGGTGTGCTCTTGGTGTTGGTCAGGTTGGAGCCGGTGAGGTCGGCGCTGCCACCCAACAGCTCGGGCAACGCGGCGGTGAAGGTCTCCAGCGCGATCTGGCTGGCCTTGCGGCTGGCCACGGTTTCGGCCTTGGTGTGGGCGGCCACGGCTGCGTCCACCGCCACCTGGGCAAAGTTCTTCGGCAGCTCGCCTTTCATGCGGCGCACGAACTCTTGGGCGAGTTCGGGGAAGGCAGCCTTGTAGGCGGCGAACGTGGTGTTCCACGCGGCTTCTGAAGCTTTGCCGGCGTCCTTGGCGTCCCACGCGGCGTACACGTCTTTCGGGATGGCGAAGGGTGCGTGCGGCCAGCCCAGCGCTTCGCGGGTGAGCTTGATTTCTTCAGCGCCCAGCGGCTCGCCGTGGGCCTTGGCGGTGTTGGCGCGGTTCGGGCTGCCTTTGCCGATGTGCGTCTTGCAGATGATCAACGTTGGTGCGTCGGCCTTGTTCTTGGCATCGGCAATGGCGCGGTCCACCGCATCGGCGTCGTGGCCGTCGATCGGGCCGATCACGTTCCAGCCGTAAGCGGCAAACCGCAGCGCGGTGTTGTCGATGAACCAGGGCGTGACCTGGCCGTCGATCGAGATGCCGTTGTCGTCGTACAGCGCGATCAGCTTGTTGAGCTTCCAGGCGCCAGCGAGTGCGCAGGCTTCGTGGCTGATGCCTTCCATGAGGCAACCGTCGCCCAGGAACACGTAGGTGTGGTGGTCCACGATGGCATGGCCGTCGCGGTTGAACTCGGCCGCCAGCAGCTTCTCGGCCAGCGCCATGCCCACAGCGTTGGTGATGCCCTGGCCCAGCGGGCCGGTGGTGGTTTCCACGCCGGGGGTGATGCCCACCTCGGGATGGCCGGCGGTCTTGCTGTGCAGCTGGCGGAAGTTCTTGAGTTCACCGATCGGCAGCTTGTAGCCCGTGAGGTGCAGCAGCGCGTAAATCAACATGGAGCCGTGGCCGTTGGACAGCACGAAGCGGTCGCGGTTGGCCCACTGCGGGTTGGTCGGGCTGTGGCGCAGGTGACGACCCCACAAGGCGACCGCCATGTCGGCCATGCCCATGGGCGCGCCCGGGTGGCCCGAGTTGGCGGCTTGCACCGCGTCCATGGCCAGCGCGCGGATGGCGTTGGCCTGGGTCTGGGGCGACACGGCTTGGGCGATGGGGGTGGGGGTGCTGACGGTGTCGGACATGGGCGTGCTGGAAAGTGGGGTGGGGCGGGGTAGCGCGGGGACTCGCGAGATGGCGCAAAACAACGGATTTTATCGGCCAGCCCATCGCCGGCAGCGCCGCCCGGCATCGCGACAGCGCGCAAGCCCATAATTCTTGGACGTGTGCGGCCTTGTGCGCCCGGCACGCGCATCCAACCGCTCCCCATGACCCGACTCGCCACCGCACCCCCATCACCACGCCCCCTGGCCACGGCCATGGTGCTCGCCGCCGGACGCGGCATGCGCATGCGCCCGCTGACCGACGTGACGCCCAAACCTTTGCTGCACGTGCACGGCAAGCCGCTGATGCAATGGCCCATGGAAGCCTTGGTCGCCGGCGGTTTCCCGCGCTTTGTGGTCAACACCGCCTGGCTGGGCGACCAGATCGACGCCCACTGCGCCAGCTGGAGCCGTGACCAGCCAGGCTGCGACGTGGTGATGTCGCGCGAGGGCGTCGACTTCGGCTATGCGCTGGAGACCGCCGGCGGCATCGCACGCGCGCTGCCGTCGCTGGCCGAGGTGTTCTGGGTGCTCGCGGGCGACGTGTACATGCCCGACTTTGCCTTCAACCAGACGAGCGTCGCCCGCTTTGAGGCCAGCGGCCTGCTGGCCCACATCTGGCTGGTGCCCAATCCGCCGCACACCCCGCGCGGCGACTTCGGCCTGGGCCCGGACGGCCTGGCGATCAGCCGGGCCGACGAGGCCTGGACCTTCAGCACCATCGGCCTGTACCGGCGCGAGCTGTTCGAGCTGCCCTGGTGCGAGGTGCTGCCCGGCAACCCGCAGGGCACGGCCGAGCCGCTGGCGCCGCTGCTGCGCCGGGCGATGGAGGCGGGGCAGGTGAGCGCGGAGATCCACAACGGCACATGGGTCGATGTGGGCACACCCGAACGCTTGGAAGAACTGAACCAGCGGGCCTGATTCCCCCGGCACACGGACGTGCGCCGAAAGTCAGAGAATGGCGACCATGGACTCCACCACCCACACCCACCTCTACGCCGAACGCCGCGCCCGTGTGGCCGCCTCGCTCGGCCCCGGCGGCATCGCCATCGTGCCCACCGCGCTGGAGCGACCGCGCAACCGCGACAGCGACTTCCTCTACCGGCACGACAGCTACTTCTATTACCTCACCGGTTTCACCGAGCCCAACGCCTGGCTGGTGATCACGGCCGAGGGCGGCACCACGCTGTTCTGCCAGCCCAAAGACGTGGAACGCGAAATCTGGGACGGCATCCGTCTCGGTCCCGAGGCGGCGCCCGAACACCTGGGTGTGAGCGACGCCTTCTCTGTGACCGAACTCGACCAGCGCCTGCCCAAGTTGCTGGAGAACCGACAGACCGTGTGGTACCCGTTCGCCACACACTCGGGCCTGGAGAGCCGGATCAATGGCTGGCTGCAACCGGTGCGCGCCCGCGTGCGCTACGGCGCGCTGTGCCCCGATTCGCAACGCGACTTGTGCGGCGTGCTCGACGAGATGCGGCTGGTGAAAGACGCTTTCGAGCAGGACACCATGCGCCGCGCCGCGCAGATCAGCGCCAAAGCCCATGTTCGTGCCATGCAGCGCAGCGCGGCCATGCTGCGCGCAGGTCTTGACGTTCGCGAATACCACCTGGACGCCGAACTGCTGCACTCCTTTCGCGAGCACGGCTCGCAGTACCCGGCCTACGGCAGCATCGTGGCCGCCGGGGCCAACGCCTGCGTGCTGCACTACCGGGCCGACGCCGCGCCCATCCGCAGTGGCGAGCTGGTGCTGATCGACGCCGGTTGCGAGCTTGACGGCTATGCCAGCGACATCACGCGCACCTTCCCGGCCAACGGTGTGTTCACCGGTCCACAGCGCGCGCTGTACGAGCTGGTTCTGGCCAGCCAGACCGCGGCGGTCAATGCCACCCACGCCGGCGCGCGCTTTGTCGATCCACACGAAGCCACTGTGGCCGTGCTCGCGCAAGGCCTGCTTGATGTGGGCTTGCTCGACAAGAACAAAGTGGGCAGCGCGCAGGACGTGATCGCCAACCGCAGCTATTTCCAGTTCTATATGCACCGCACCGGTCACTGGCTGGGCATGGACGTGCACGACTGCGGCAGCTATGTGGAGCCGTCCGAGCTCGGCACCGCGCAAGAGCGCAAAGACCCCCTGAGCGGGGAAACCATCAAGGACCGCCCCAGCCGCATCCTTCGCCCGGGCATGGTGCTCACCATCGAGCCGGGGCTTTATGTGCGTCCAGCCGAAGGGGTGCCCGAGCAGTTCTGGAACATCGGCATCCGCATCGAAGACGACGCCATCGTCACCGAGGCCGGCTGTGAACTGATTTCGCGCGGTGTGCCGGTGCAAGCCTCCGAGATCGAAGCACTGATGCGCGGCTGAGACCGTGCACGTCGTCAGCGTCAACACAGGTGCGGTGCGCCCGCTGCGCATCGGTTCAAGAAACGTACCGTCGGGCATCGGCAAGACCGCCGTGATCGGGCCGGTGCCGGTGATGCCGTTGGGCTTGCTCGGCGACGAGCAGGCTGACCTCAGCGTGCACGGCGGCCTGGAGAAAGCGGTCTATGCCTATCCGTTGGAGCACTACGCCCTCTGGAATGGGCAACGCAGCAAACTCGGTGCGAGCCTGTTCAACGACCCTCTTCCCATGGGTTTCCTGGGCGAGAACCTGACCATTGAAGGACTGCTGGAAACCGACGTGTGGATCGGCGACCTGCTGCACTTCCCGGGCTGCAGCCTGCGCGTCACCGCGCCGCGCGAGCCCTGCTTCAAGTTCAACGCCGTGATGGGCTTGCGAGACGCGGGCCGGATCATGATGAACGAACTCTGCCCGGGCTTCTACCTGTCGGTGGCGCAACCCGGCTCGATCCAGACCGGGGAACACTTCACGCTGCAGCCTGGCACGCGTGGCCTGCGGGTCAGCGAGGCGTTCGCTACCAAGCGCCTCAAGCACCTGCGCTGAAACCCGTTGGCATGGAGTACAACGCAGGTATGACCTCTTCGGCAGGCACCGTCCTGTGCCTGACCATGAACCCTTCGGTGGACGTGTCCACGCACACCGATCGGGTCGTTCCCTCCGACAAGCTTCGCTGCGGCCCGGCAGGGCGCGATGCCGGGGGCGGTGGTCTCAACGTCGCCAGCGTGGTGCACCGACTGGGCGGATCCAGCAGTGCACTTTTCCCGGCCGGTGGCCCCGCCGGCCAATGGCTCACGCAACACCTTGCGCAGTCAGGCTTGAACGCTCAGGCCTTGCCGATCGCGCAAGACACGCGCGAAAACTTCACCGTGCAAGCGCTGAACACCGGTGACGAATACCGCTTTGTGTTGCCGGGTCCCACGCTTTCCGAAGCGGAATGGCAAGCCTGCCTGCACACGGTGGGTGCCTGGCCCGCGCCTCTGGATTTTTTGGTGGCCAGTGGCAGCCTGCCACTTGGAGTGCCAGCCGATTTTTATGCCCGGCTGGCCCGATCCGCGCACGCGCGCAGCGTGAAGATGGTGCTCGACAGTTCGGGACCTGCACTGGCACAGGCCCTGCAGGCTGGCGTGTTCCTCGTCAAGCCCAACCTGCGTGAACTGCGAGAACTCACCGGCCTGCCACTGGCCACTGCCGCCGAATGGCGCGGGGCCGCCCAGGCGCTGATCGACCAGGATCAGGCCGAGATCGTGGCGCTCACGATGGGCAGCCGAGGTGCGCTGGTGCTCTCGCGCGATGGCGCCTGGCAAGCCGACGCCTTGCCGCTCGATGTGGTCAGCTCGGTGGGGGCAGGCGACAGCTTCGTGGGCGCCATGGTCTGGTCGCTGCAGCGTGGGCATCCGTTGCCTCAAGCCTTCACTTGGGCCATGGCGGCCGGATCGGCGGCGCTGCTCACGCCGGGGACCGGGCTCTGCCTGCCAGCGGATGTTCAACGCCTGCAGCCCCTGGTGCGCGTGGTGGCGGTATGAAGGCTCGCTTCTCGCGGCCATTGCCATCGAAAAAGTCAGCACCGACACAACCGTTTACGCAGTTCTACCGACTAGGGTTTTCCCGGGCGCAGCACTAGAATGCGCAACTCGCTTTCACATAGCAAGAATTCAGCAAGACCGGAGACAAGATCATGACCATGGACAACAGCCCAGAAAACAAGCGCGCCGAACTGCGCCGAGCCGCCCTCGAGTACCACGAGTTCCCCACGCCCGGCAAGGTGGCCATCGCCGCTACAAAGCAGCCGACCAACCAGCGCGACCTGGCCCTGGCGTACTCCCCCGGTGTGGCTGCTCCGTGCGAAGAGATCGTGGCCGACCCGGTCAATGCCTTCAAGTACACCAGCCGCGGCAACCTGGTCGGCGTCATCACCAACGGCACCGCAGTGCTCGGCCTCGGCGACATCGGCCCGCTGGCCGCCAAGCCGGTGATGGAAGGCAAGGGCGTTCTGTTCAAGAAGTTCGCCGGCGTCGACGTGTTCGACATCGAGATCGACGAGAAGGACCCGGCCAAGCTGGTCGAAATCATCGCCGCGCTGGAGCCGACCTTCGGTGCGATCAACCTCGAGGACATCAAGGCACCGGACTGCTTCTACGTGGAGCGCGAGCTGCGCAAGCGCATGAAGATTCCCGTGTTCCACGACGACCAGCACGGCACGGCCATCACGGTGGCAGCGGCGATGCTCAACGGGCTGAAGGTCGCGGGCAAGGACATCGGCCAGGTCAAGCTGGTCACCTCGGGTGCGGGCGCCGCAGCGCTGGCCTGCCTGAACCTGCTGCTCAAGGTTGGCCTGAAGCGCGAAAACGTGTTCGTCACCGACCTGGCTGGCGTGGTCTATGAAGGCCGCGAGGAGCTCATGGATGACGACAAGCGCCAGTACATGCAGAAAACTCAACTGCGCAAGCTCGCCGAGGTGATCGAGGGCGCCGACGTGTTCCTCGGCCTCTCGGCCGGCGGCGTGCTCAAACCCGCGATGGTGGCGTCGATGGCACGCAGGCCGGTGATCTTCGCGCTGGCCAACCCGAACCCCGAGATCGCACCCGAAGACGCGCACGCGGTGCGCAGCGACATCATCATGGCCACGGGCCGCACCGACTACCCGAACCAGGTCAACAACGTCCTGTGCTTCCCCTACATTTTTCGCGGTGCGCTCGACAGCGGTGCGACCACCATCACCGACGAGATGGAGATCGCTGCGGTGCACGCCATCGCCGAACTCGCCCAGGCCGAGCAGAGCGAAGTGGTGGCGGCCGCTTACGCCGGGGAACAGCTGGCCTTCGGCCCTGAGTACCTGATCCCCAAACCGTTCGATCCACGCCTGATGATGAAGATCGCGCCAGCCGTGGCCCAGGCCGCCGCCGAGAGCGGCGTGGCCCTTCGCCCCATCACCGACATGGCGGCTTACCGCGAGCGCCTGCAGAGCTTTGTGTTCGCCTCCGGTACGATCATGAAACCGATCTACGCCGCTGCCAAAACCGCCGCTCGCAAGCGCGTGGCCTATGCCGAAGGTGAAGAAGAGCGCGTGCTGCGTGCCTGCCAGATCGTGGTGGACGAAGGCCTGGCCCGCCCCACGCTGATCGGCCGCCCGGCCATCATCGCGCAGCGCATCGAAAAATTCGGCCTGCGCCTGCGCGAGGAGCTCGACTACGACATCGTCAACGTCGAGCAGGACGACCGCTACCGCGATTTCTGGCAGACCTACCACCGCATGACCGAGCGCAAGGGTGTGACCCAGCAGCTCGCCAAGATCGAGATGCGCCGCCGCCTCACGCTGATCGGCTCGATGCTGCTGCACAAGGGCGAGGTCGACGGCCTGATCTGCGGCACCTGGGGCTCCACCCACAACCACCTGCAGTACATCGACCAGGTGATCGGCA
>JANPKR010000289.1:0-1853 GCA_031426175.1 Hydrogenophaga sp.
TTTCTGCCGCTGATCAAGGCGGTGGCGGCCAAATGCCCCACGGTCCAACACTGGATCGCTCTGTGCGACGCCGACAAACTGCCCGCCGACAGTGGATTGCCCGGCCTGCAGAGCTACGAGGCCTGGATCGGCAGCCAGCCCGACACCTACCACTGGCCCACGTTCGACGAGAACTCGGCCTCCAGCATGTGCTACACGAGTGGCACCACCGGCAACCCCAAGGCAGCCTTGTACTCGCACCGTTCGACCATCCTGCACGCCTTCACCGCCGCGTTGCCCGACGCGCTGGGCCTGAGCGCGCGCGACAGCGTGCTGCCGGTGGTGCCCATGTTCCACGTCAACGCCTGGGGCCTGCCCTACTCGGCGGCGGCCACAGGCTGCAAGCTGGTGTTCCCCGGCCCGGCGATGGACGGCAAGTCGATCTACGAACTGCTGGAAACCGAGAAGGTGACCATGGCCGCCGGCGTGCCCACGGTGTGGCAGATGCTGCTCGGTCACCTGCAGGCCAACAACCTGAAGTTCAGCACGCTCAAGAGCACCGTGATCGGTGGCTCAGCCTGCCCGCCCGCCATGATGAAGGCCTTCAACGACCAGTACGGCGTGGCCGTGATCCACGCCTGGGGCATGACGGAAATGTCGCCGCTGGGGACGGTGTGCTCGTTGAAGAATGCGCAGATGGCGCTGCCCGCCGAAGAGCAGCACAAGATCCTGCTCAAACAGGGCCGCGCTGTGTATGGCGTGGACATGAAGATCGTCGACGAGGCGGGCGAGGAGCTGCCCTGGGATGGCAAGCGGTATGGCGACCTGCTGGTACGCGGCCCCTGGATCATTGCGAGCTACTACAAGGGGGAGGGCGGCGACCCGCTGCGCTACGACGCTCAGGGCCAGGGCTGGTTCCCCACCGGCGATGTGGCCACCATCGACCCCGACGGTTTCATGCAGATCACCGACCGCAGCAAGGACGTGATCAAGTCCGGCGGCGAGTGGATCAGCTCGATCGATGTGGAAAACATCGCCATGGCCCACCCGGCCGTGGCCATGGCGGCCTGCGTGGGCATGCGCCACCCCAAATGGGACGAGCGCCCCATCGTCGTTGTGGTCAAAAAACCGGGGGCGGAAGTCACGCGCGAGGAATTGCTGGCGTTCTTCGAGGGAAAAACCGCGAAATGGCAGATTCCGGACGACGTGGTGTTCGTCGACGCCATTCCATTGGGTGCCACCGGCAAGATGCAGAAGATGACACTGCGTCAACAGCTCAAGGACTACGTGCTGCCCGGCATTTGAGGCCCTCCGGTCCCGGGTTTTCGGGCTCGAAGTCGCCAGCGTGATAGCCCCTAGGGGCTATCCCTGAGTGCTGCACCGCAACAGGCTTGTAAGCTGCGCATGCGACTTCCTCAAACCATCGGAGACAAACAATGCAGTTCGCCATCAAGAGCCTCACCGCAGCCGCGCTGCTCGCTTGCGCCCTCGGCGCACACGCCCAGAAAGGCGAAACCGTCAAGATCGCCCTGATCGACCCGCAAACCGGTTTGATGGGCCCCGTGGGGAACAACCAGCTCAAGAGCTGGCAGTTCTTTGCTGAAAAATTCAGTGCATCCAACCCCGCCGGTGTGAAGTTCGAGGTGGTCGGCTTCGACAACAAGCTCAGCCCTGCCGAGAGCCTGAACAACTTCAAGGCCGCGCTGGACCAGGGCGTGCGCTACATCGCCCAGGGCAACGGCTCTTCGGTGGCGGGTGCGCTCATTGACGCTGTGAGCAAGCACAACGAACGCAACCCCGGCAAGGAAGTGATCTTCCTGAACTACGCCGCGGTGGACCCCGATTTCACCAACAGCAAGTGCAACTACTGGCAC
>JANPKR010000290.1:0-3871 GCA_031426175.1 Hydrogenophaga sp.
CGACGGTGTGGACGATGCCCTGCGCGTGCCGCAGACCGAACTGCGTCTGTTTGGCAAGCCGGAGAGTTTCACGAAGCGCCGCATGGGCGTGGCGCTCGCGTTTGATGCCGACGTGGAGCTGGCCCGCACGCGTGCCAAGCAGGCGGCAGCAATGGTCAAGCCGCGCGCCATCTGAGAGCCATCAATGCAGGACGCTGGCCGCTGCGCGGCTGATGTCCTGTTCCACCGCCCCGCCGTTGAGTGACACCGTTCGCCGAGCCCAGTGGCCTGCGCTGGCTTGCTGGGTGACCAGCACCACCGTGATCAGGTGCTCGGTATTGAGTCTGCGCAGCAGGCTGCCAATGGAAGGGCACAAGGGCTGGTCCGACGTCCGGCCCGCGCTGTCCACCAGCAACACGCTCGGGTTGCACACCAGGGCCCTGGCAATAGCGGCCTTGCCATGCTGGGTGCTGTCGAGTTCATCGGGCATGCGGTGCCCCTGGTCCTCAAGACCCACCACCGCCAGCGCCCGCATCGCGGCCGACTGGCAACGTTCGGCAGACATGCCGCGGTACATCAGGGGCAATGCCACGTTGCCCTGCAGTGAGGTGCTGCGCAGCAGATTGAACTGTTGTGGCACGAAGCCGAAAAAGCGCCTGCGCAGCCACAGCCGTTGTTCCGCCGAGAGCGACTGTTCCGCCACCCCTTGGAAGCTGTAGCCCCCGCTGGTGGGCGCTTCCAGCAAGCCCAGCATTTTCATCAAGGCCGATTTGCCCGAGCCGCTGGGCCCCACGATCGCAGCAAACTCGCCCCGGTGGATGTCCAGATCCACCGAGCGCAACGCTTCGTGGGTGCTGCTGCCCTTGTCGTACAGCTTGCCGGCGCCAGTCAGGCGCATGAGCGGCAGCGACGCCTTGGGCCTGGTGGCGGGCGTGTACTGGGTGTCCGAGATATCGAGGTCCAGGTTCATGAGGTCGGAGCTTACGCAGCGCCTTCGCAGCGTACCGTTCGGAGCCGTACACATGCGCGAAAAGATTCATTTTCTGATCCGGGTGCATCCAGATGCCGGTCTGGCGCGTAGTGGTAGCAGTGGCGCTGAATGTGCGCCGCTGCCCACAAACCACCTTCGAGGAGTTTTCCCCATGATGATCAAATCCACCCTGGCCGCCGCTGCTGCCCTTGCCCTGACCGCCTGCGCCACCGGCCCCGCGCCCATGATGTATTCGCAAGCCATGCTGCCCGCCTCGGTCCAGGTGCCCATGGGCCACAAGGTGGTCATGGAAACCGTCGGTGCTGGCGACATCACGTACGAATGCCGCGCCAAGGCCAACATGGCTGGTCAGTTTGAATGGGTCTTCGTCGGTCCCGACGCCAAGTTGATGGACCGCGCCGGCAAACAAGTGGGCACCTACTACGGCCCGCCCGCCACCTGGCAGAGCAACGACGGCTCCAAGTTCACCGGCACGCAAGTGGCTGTGGCCCCGGCCGCCGCCGGCGCCATCCCGCTGCAACTGGTGAAAGCCAACCCCGCCATGGGCACCGGCGCCATGACCGGCGTGACCTACGTTCAGCGCGTGGCCACCGTGGGCGGTGTTGCACCGGCTGCGGCCTGTGGTGCTGCCAACATGGGCGCCAAGCAGATCGTGAAGTACCAGGCCGACTACATCTTCTACAAGGCTGTTTGATGCCCGCTGGCCGGCGTCGTGCGGCGCCGGCCAGCCGGTTGAGGCAGGCCCTCGGGTACCATCAACGGCAACCCTGCCGGGTACCCTCTGACCGAGGTGCCCGGCGTCCGATCGATCCGCTGGTCCGACCGTCGCCCGTGCCCTCCAACGATCCCTCGCCTTTCGATCACAACGCTGCGCTGGCCGCCTGCGCGCGCGGCGATCAGAGCGCCTTGCGGCGTCTCTACGAACGTGAAAACCGCTTCCTGATGGGCGTGGCCCTGCGGATCGTGCGCGACCGTGCCGCCGCCGAGGACGTGTTGCACGACGCCTTCATGGCGATCTGGAACCGCGCCTCGACCTTCGACCCCAACCGTGGCGAAGGCCGCGGCTGGATGTGCAGCATCGTGCGCAATGGCGCGCTCAGTGCGGTTCGCGCCAGCGCCCGCACTGTGTCGGTGGACGAAGAACTTCTCGATGATTTGCAGGACGCCGAACCCCAGGCAGCACCCGACATGCTCGACGCCTTTTCCATGCGCTCCACGCTGGGGCAGCTCGACCACTGCCTGGAACGCCTGGATGTGGCCAAGCGCAACTGCGTGCTGCTCGCTTACCTGGACGGCTGTACCCACGCCGAGATTGCCGAACGCCTGAGCGCACCGCTGGGCTCGGTGAAAGCGTGGATTCGCCGCGGCATGGCTTCGCTCAAGGAGTGTCTCGCATGAGCGCCGCGCCGGGCCGCCCCAAGCCAGCTCGCACCGCAGTGCGCAGCACGGAGGTTCCTCGATGAGCCTTGATCCGGTGCAACAACTCGCCGCCGACTACGTGCTCGGCACGCTGTCCGCCGGCCAGCGCATCGAGGTCGAAGAGCGCCTGCCCCGGGACGCGATGCTGCGTAATGCCGTGCAGCAGTGGGAAGCGAAACTGCAACCCCTCACGCAACTGGTGGAGCCGGTGGACCCGTCACCGGCGCTGTGGCAACGCATCGAAAGCAGCCTGCCCGCGAAGCCCCGCGCAACACCTGCCGCAAAGCCGGGCGGCCTGAGCCACTGGTGGAACAGCGTGGTCTTCTGGCGCTTTGCCGCGGCCACCGGCTTTGCCGCCGCCAGCGTGATGGCCATCGCCCCCACTGTGGGTCTGTTCGCGCCCGCACGCCCGCAGTTCATGGTGGTGCTGGTGGCCCCGCAAGGCACGAACCCAGGCTGGGTGGTTCAGACCAGCGGCCCGCAGCGCCTGAAGCTGATTCCGGTAGCGCCCGAGCCGGTGCCTGCTCAACGTTCGCTGCAGTTCTGGACCAAGGCCGACAGCTGGAGCGCGCCAGTGTCCCTGGGCCTGGTGGAACCGGGCAAACCGATCGAGATCCCGCTCGACAAGCTGCCCCCGATCCAGCCCAACCAGCTGTTCGAAATCACCGTGGAGCCTTACAACGGCTCACCCACCGGCCGGCCCACTGGGCCGATCCAGTTCATCGGGCGGTCGGTTCAGCTTTGAACCGACCCGGGCCACTGCACGGCCCTCACTGAAACGCAACTTCAGCAAAACTCCGCAATTTCCGGCTGTGCAACTGGTCCGGCCCACCCTCGCGCAGGATGTCGATGGCGCGGATGCCGATGCGCAGGTGCTGGTCGACCCGCTCGCGGTAGAAGTGGTTGGCCATGCCGGGCAGCTTGATTTCGCCGTGCAGGGGCTTGTCGCTCACACACAGCAGGGTGCCGTAGGGCACGCGGAAGCGGAATCCATTGGCGGCGATGGTGGCGCTTTCCATGTCGAGCGCCACCGCGCGCGACTGTGAAAACCGGCGCTGCGGTTTGTTGTCGGGCAGCAGTTCCCAGTTGCGGTTGTCGGTGCTGGCCACGGTACCGGTGCGCATGATGCGTTTGACGTCTTCCGGCGCCACACCGGTCACGTCGGCCACGGCCACCTCCAGCGCCAGTTGAATTTCTGCCAGCGCCGGAATCGGCACCCACAGCGGCAGTTCTTCGTCCAGCACATGGTCTTCGCGCACGTACGCGTGGGCCAGCACGTAGTCGCCCAGCTGCTGGCTGGTGCGCAGCCCCGCGCAGTGGCCGAGCATGAGCCAGGCGTGCGGGCGCAGCACGGCGATGTGGTCGGTGATGGTCTTGGCGTTGGCCGGGCCCACGCCGATGTTGACCATGGTGATGCCGCTGCGGTCGGCGCGCATGAGGTGGTAGCCCGGCATCTGCGGCAGGCGTGGAGGCGCGTGGCCG
>JANPKR010000291.1:0-2531 GCA_031426175.1 Hydrogenophaga sp.
CCAGTTGATGGCACCGGCAATAGGCACGCACAGCGCTGTGAGTGAACCCAGCAGGAGGCCGCCAGTGTCCATTTCAGGCCGCGTGAGCGCCTGGACAAACTGGCTGCCATACATGTAGGCAATACCGGCGCCGGCCGCCAAAATGGCCAGCCAGGTGCGGGCTGCCAGCCTCTGGCCGATGAAGATGCGCGCCACCAACGCGGTGAGCAGCGGACCGATCGACATGATGATCAGCACATTGGCCACGCTGGTGAAGGTCAAGGCCAGCATGAAAGCGGTGAACATCACCGACCAGCACACGCCCGAGATCCAGAACGCGGACGATTCGGGAATCAGGCCCCAGTGGCGCTTGAGCCAGGTGCGCAAAGCGGGACTCGAGAGCCTCTCTTCAATCTGCCCCTGGCTGCGATCCGCCTGTCGCCAGATGGGCAGGATGACCAGCAACGACAGC
This sequence comes from Hydrogenophaga sp., assembly GCA_031426175.1. Lineage (GTDB taxonomy): Bacteria > Pseudomonadota > Gammaproteobacteria > Burkholderiales > Burkholderiaceae_C > Hydrogenophaga. The sequence continues at coordinate 452 of JANPKR010000291.1, forward strand.
GCGGTGAAGGCGCTGCGCCAGAACGTGACCTCGAACCGAGCCGCCGACTCCAGCTGGCGCGACACCACACCGGCGATCGACCACATGAGCGTGACCGCCAGCATGAGAAAAACCGCCTGGGTGTGCGTCAGGCGGTTGAGGGCTTGAAAAGGCATGGCCAGTTAGGTTGCAGCGGCCGCAGCACAGAGCTGCGACCTGCCGGGATCAGGCGCTCTTGGAGGCACGCTTGCGGTCGCTTTCTTTCAGGAAGCGCTTGCGCAAACGCACGCTCTTGGGCGTGATTTCGACCAGTTCGTCGTCCTCGATGAATTCCACGCCGTACTCGAGGTTGAGGTCGACCGGGGGTGTGATCTTGATCGCGTCTTCCTTGCCGCTGACGCGGAAGTTGGTCAGCTGCTTGGTGCGGGTGGCGTTGACGATCAGGTCGTTGTCGCGGTTGTGGATGCCCACGATCATGCCTTCGTACACCGGGTCACCGGCGCGCACGAACATGCGTCCACGGTCGTCGAGCTTGCCCAGGGCGTAGGTGAAGATTTCACCGTCGTCCATGGAAATCAGCACGCCGTTCTTGCGGCTGGCGATGTCGCCCTTGTGTGGCTCGTAGCCGTCGAAAATGTTGGCGATCAGGCCGGAGCCGCGCGTCAGGTTCAGAAATTCGTTGGTGAAACCGATCAGGCCACGCGCAGGAATGCGGTACTCCAGGCGCACGCGACCGCGGCCATCGGGCTCCATGTTGGCCAGTTCGCCCTTGCGCTCGCCCAGTGCCTGCATCACGCCGCCCTGGTGCTGTTCTTCGATGTCGGCCGTCACCATCTCGATGGGCTCATGGCGCACGCCGTCGATGTCGCGGAACACCACGCGCGGCTTGGAAACCGCGAGTTCGTAACCTTCGCGACGCATGTTCTCCAGCAGGATGGTCAGGTGCAGTTCACCACGGCCCATCACTTCAAAGATGCCGTCTTCGTCGGTCTCCTTCACGCGCAATGCAACGTTGTGCTGCAGCTCTTTCTGCAGGCGGTCCCAGATCTGGCGGCTGGTCACGTACTTGCCCTCGCGACCAGCCAGCGGGCTGGTGTTCACGCAGAAGTTCATGGTCAGCGTGGGCTCGTCGATCTTGAGCATGGGCAGTGGAGCCGGGGTCAGCGGATCCGTCACGGTCACGCCGATGCCGATGTCGGGAATGCCGTTGATCAGCACGATATCGCCCGGGCCGGCTTCGGTCACCTGCACCCGGTCCAGACCCTGGAACTTCAACACCTGGTTGACGCGCCCTTTGACAACCTTGCCGTCCACGCCTTCCATCACGACCACGTCCATGTTGGGCTTGATCGTGCCCTGGCTGATACGGCCCACGCCGATGCGGCCGACGAAGGTGGAGAAATCGAGTGCCGAGACCTGCAACTGCAGCGGCGCCGCCGGGTCACCGTCTTGCGGCTTCACGTGCTTGAGCACGGTGTTGAACAGGGCCGACATGTCGGGGCCCCACTGCTCGCCCGGTGCGCCTTCGACCAGCGAGGTCCAGCCGTTGATGCCCGAGGCGTACACCACGGGGAAGTCGAGCTGCTCGTCGTTGGCACCCAGCTTGTCAAACAAGTCAAACGCAGCGTTGATCACGGCATCAGGCCGTGCGCCGGGCTTGTCGACCTTGTTCACCACCACGATGGGCTTGAGACCCAGGGCCAGCGCCTTCTTGGTCACGAAGCGCGTTTGCGGCATCGGGCCTTCCTGCGCGTCGATCAGCAGCACCACGCCGTCCACCATGGACAGGGCACGCTCCACTTCACCGCCGAAGTCCGCGTGGCCGGGGGTGTCGACGATGTTGATGTGCGTGCCTTCCCAGCTCACGGCGCAGTTCTTGGCCAGGATGGTGATGCCCCGCTCGCGTTCGATGGCGTTGTTGTCCATCACCGTGTCGACGATTTTTTCGTGCTCGGCGAAAGTGCCCGACTGGCGAAGCAGCTGGTCCACCATGGTGGTTTTGCCATGGTCAACGTGGGCAATGATGGCGATGTTGCGGATTTGTTTGCTCATGATGCGAGTTCCGGTGAGGTTTCCAGGATTTGCTGTATTTCGATGGGGC
>JANPKR010000292.1:0-1627 GCA_031426175.1 Hydrogenophaga sp.
AACGACTCGTTGAAGGCGGTGTCGTTCTGCACATACACAACCTGGTGTGCGAGCTCATGAAAGATGATGCGCGCGAGCTCGCCCTCGGGGTAGGTGATGAAGGTGTTGAGCAGCGGATCGCCACCAGCCCAGTTCATCCAGCCCAGCGTGGAGTAGGCCTGCACCGGGTAGACAGCGACTTCCAGCGAGGGGTCGAGGCTGTCGGCAAAGGCGCGCGCGTCCTGTTCAGAAAAGTAGCCGCGATAGCCCACACAACCCGCCACTGGAAAACACCAGGTCTCCAGCGTGAGCGAGAGCGCCGGCGCGGCCACCACGTTGTACACAGCAGCGCGGCGCTGCAGGTCGGCGTAGCGGTGGTAGCTGGCGTTGTCGGGCAGGGCGAGTTCGCTGACCGCAAACGCGCGGATTCGGCGGGCGTTTTCCAGCCGTGCTTTGAGCGTGATGGAGGCCGTCTCATCGGTCAGCCAGTCGTCCACCGGCCGAGCGGCCTGCATCAGCTTCAGGTGCCCGGTGACCGACTGCCAGTAGTACCCCATACCCGTGGTGTTGCTGGCGCAGCCGGCGCCCAGCAAGGCCACAAGTGAGAGCGCCAGCAGCTTGCCCATGCGGAACCTCAGATCACGCCGGCCACTTCGACCAGGCAGTCGTAGAACACCGGGCCGTTGCCCATGTCGGTGAGCTGCTGGCTGGTGACTTCGTTCACGTTGGTCCCCGAAGGCCCGAGCTTTCGCCACCAGATGCCCAGGCCGTTGACCACACCTGGCCGCGCACGTGTGGACACCCTGGCCTTGCAGCGGTACTCGCCACGGTCGTTGAACACCCGAACCATCTGGCCGGTTTCGATGCCGCGCGACTGGGCGTCGTCGGCGTGGATCTCCAGCAGCGGTTCGCCTTCGATGTCTCGCAGGCTTTGCACGTTGACGAAGCTGGAGTTGAGGAAGTTGCGCGCCGGTGGCGAGATCATGGCCAGCGGGAAGGCGGCCGATGAGCCTTGCAGCTCGTGGTTGGGCAGGTGGTCGGGCAGGCCGTCCATGCCTTGTGCGGCCAGGCGCGCGCTGAAGAATTCGCAGCGGCCCGAGGGCGTGGGAAAGCCGCCGTGTGCAAAGGGCGCCGCGGGAATGGGCAGGGTGGCAAAGCCCTGGTCGAGCAGGGTCTGGAAGTCCACCGTGTTGCCGAAGGCGGTGCGGCACAGGGTCTCGTCATCGTCGGCGAAACACGGATCGTCAAAGCCCATGCGGACGGCCAGCGCCCGAAAGATGTCGGTGTTGGTGCGGGACTCGCCCACCGGCGCGATGGCCGGGCGGTTGAGCAGCACGTCGGTGTGGCCGTAGCTGGTGTGGATGTCCCAGTGCTCCAGCTGGGTGGTGGCTGGCAGGATGATGTCGGCGTGGTCGGCGGTGTCGGTCTGGAAATGTTCGAGCACCACCGTGAAGAGGTCTTCGCGCAGGAAACCCTGGACCACCTTGCCCGACTCGGGCGCCACCGCCACCGGGTTGCTGTTGTAGACGATCAACGCTTCGATCTTGGGCCCGAAGGCGGCACAGCCCGGGTTCAACAGGTCGTTGCCGATGGTGCTCATGTTGATGGTGCGTGGCGTGCGCCCGTCCAGCAGCTCGGGCTTGTGCAG
>JANPKR010000293.1:0-1771 GCA_031426175.1 Hydrogenophaga sp.
CCCGCGCCGACCACCGTGCGCAGGGCGACGAGTTGCTCACGGGCTTGCTGCCGCACACCGGCAAAGCCTTCCGCCTGGGCATCAGTGGTGTACCGGGCGTGGGGAAGAGCACCTTCATCGAAGTGCTGGGCCTGTGCCTTATCGACAAAGGCCACCGCGTCGCGGTGCTCACGGTGGACCCATCCAGCACGGTCTCGGGCGGCTCCATCCTGGGCGACAAGACGCGCATGGAAAAGCTCTCGGTGCACGAGCAGGCCTACATCCGCCCCAGCCCTTCAAGTGGCACGCTGGGTGGCGTGGCCGAGAAGACGCGCGAGGCCATGCTGGTCTGCGAGGCAGCGGGGTATGACGTGGTGATCGTCGAGACCGTGGGCGTGGGCCAGAGCGAGACGGCGGTGAGCGGCATGACCGACATGTTCGTGCTGATGCAATTGCCCAACGCGGGTGACGATCTGCAGGCGATCAAGAAGGGCGTGATGGAGCTGGCCGATCTGGTGGTCATCAACAAGGCCGATATCGATCCCGACGCTGCCACCCGCGCAAGGGCGCAGATCACGTCGAGCCTGCGTTTGCTCGGCCTGCAAGGCCACCCGGAGCACGCCCACCACAACGAAGCGGTGTGGCACCCACAGGTGATCCAGCTCAGCGCTTTGCTGGGTCGCGGTGTGGATGCCTTCTGGACCGAGGTGTCGCGCTTTCGCAGCCTGCAGACTGCCAATGGCCAGTTGGGCATGCGCCGCCAGCAGCAGGCCCGTGCCTGGATGTGGGAGCGCATTGACGCCGGCCTCAAACAACGTTTTCGTGCGCACCCCCAGGTGCGTGCTGCGCTGGACGACGCTACTCAGCGCGTGCTGGCCGGCACCTTGCCGGCGAGCACCGCAGCGCGCCAGTTGCTCGACCTTTTTGACTGATTCCCAAGCTTTCCCTGGAGAACAACACCATGCAGGACATCCTTCAACAACTGGAAGAAAAACGCGCTGCGGCCCGGCTTGGCGGCGGTGAAAAACGCATTGCCGCGCAGCACGCCAAAGGCAAGTTGAGTGCTCGCGAGCGGCTGGAAGTCTTGCTCGACGAAGGCACCTTCGAAGAATGGGACATGTTCGTCGAGCACCGTTGCACCGACTTCGGCATGCAGGACAACAAGATTCCGGGCGACGGCGTGGTCACCGGCTACGGGATGATCAACGGCCGCCTGGTGTTTGTGTTCAGCCAGGACTTCACGGTCTTCGGCGGAGCGCTCTCCGAGGCGCACGCCGAGAAGATCTGCAAGGTGATGGACCAGGCCATGAAGGTGGGCGCGCCGGTGATCGGCCTGAACGACTCGGGCGGTGCGCGCATCCAGGAAGGTGTGGCTTCGCTCGGTGGCTATGCCGACGTGTTCCAGCGCAACGTGATGGCCAGCGGCGTGGTGCCGCAGATCAGCATGATCATGGGGCCGTCTGCCGGCGGTGCGGTGTACTCGCCCGCCATGACCGACTTCATTTTTATGGTGAAGGACAGCAGCTACATGTTCGTCACCGGCCCCGAGGTGGTGAAGACCGTGACGCACGAGGAGGTGACGGCAGAGGAACTGGGCGGCGCGACCACCCACACCACCAAGAGCGGCGTGGCCGACCTCGCGTTCGAGAATGATGTGGAAGCGCTGCTGATGCTGCGCAGGCTCTACAACTACCTGCCGCTGAGCAACCGCGAGAAGGCCCCCGTGCGCCCCAGCGGCGACCCGATCGACCGCATGGACATCAGCCTGGACACGCTGGTGCCCGAGAACCCG
>JANPKR010000294.1:0-1836 GCA_031426175.1 Hydrogenophaga sp.
GCGTCGCCCTCACCGGCGAACATGCGCGTGGGGTCTTCACCTTCGCGCTTGAAGGCGAAGGTGCCGGCGGTGTACGGGAAGCTGCCGGGCACGTTGTCCAGCATCAGCCACTTGAGGATCTCGCCGTGGTCTTCGTACTTGGGCAGCGCCACCTTGCGGATGGTGGTGCCCGAGAGGCTCTTGGTGGTGAGCGCGGTGCGGATTTCCTTGTCGCGGATCTTCACCACGTACTCGTCGCCCGCGTAGGCCTTCTGCATGTCGGGCCACTGCACCAGCAGCTTGCGCGCGGCGGGATCCTGGTCGAGTTCGCGCACTTGCGCCAGATCGATCACGGCTTCTGCGGCACGCGAGCGTTCGGGCTTCTCCACCCGCAGCATGGCGGCGCTGGCGTTGAGTTGCTGGATCTCGCGCGCCAGACGCGCCTGTTCAATCGCTTTCTTCTTGTAGCCGCGCACCGTGTCGCTGATCTCGGCCAGATACCGCGTGCGAGCGGGCGGCACGATGGGCGTCTGGTTGGTGCTGTGGCGGACCTTGACGATGGGCAGACGGCCTTCTTTCAGCGCCAGGCCCAGTTCAATCAAGCGGGCCTTGAGACCCTGGTAGAGCGCGGTCACACCGTCGTCGTTGAAGCGCGCGGCCATGGTGCCGAACACCGGCATCTGGTCGGGTGGTGTGCTCCAGGCTTCCTGGTTGCGCTGCACCTGCTTGGATACATCGCGCAGGGCGTCGAGCGAGCCCTTGCGGTCGAACTTGTTGATGGCCACGAACGCGGCGAAGTCGAGCATGTCGATCTTCTCCAGCTGGCTGGCCGCGCCGAACTCGGGCGTCATCACGTACATGGGCAGGTCCACGTGCGGCACGATGGCCGCGTCGCCCTGGCCGATGCCCGAGGTCTCGACCACGATGAGGTCGAAGCTGGCGCACTTGCAGGCCGCGATCACATCGGGCAGGGCGGCGCTGATCTCGCTGCCGAAGTCGCGCGTGGCCAGGCTTCGCATGTACACGCGTTGGCCCTGGCTCCACGGGTTGATGGCGTTCATGCGGATGCGGTCGCCCAGCAGCGCGCCGCCGCTCTTGCGGCGCGAAGGGTCGATGGAGATGACGGCCACGCGCAGGCTGTCGTCCTGGTCCAGGCGCAGGCGGCGAATCAGCTCGTCGGTCAGTGACGATTTTCCCGCGCCGCCGGTGCCGGTGATGCCGAGCACAGGCACCTTTTTCGTCTTCGCCTGTTCACGCAGGGCATTCACGATGGCTTTGTCTGCATTCCCGTTTTCCAGCACCGTGATGAGTTGCGCCAGCGCGCGCCAGTTCATCTCGCCCTGGCCCTCAATGGCCGCGAGCGACATGGGCGCAAACGGACTGAGGTCGCGGTCGCAGCGCATCACCATCTCGCCGATCATCCCGGCCAGGCCCATCTTCTGGCCGTCTTCCGGGCTGTAGATGCGCGTCACACCGTAGTCCTGCAGTTCGCGGATTTCGCTGGGCACGATCACGCCGCCGCCACCGCCAAACACCTGAATGTGCTCACCACCACGGCTCTTGAGCAGATCGACCATGTACTTGAAGTACTCCACGTGGCCGCCCTGGTAGGAGCTGATCGCGATGCCTTGCGCGTCTTCCTGCAGCGCTGCGGTCACCACCTCGTCCACCGAGCGGTTGTGTCCCAGGTGGATCACCTCGGCGCCCATGCCCTGCAGGATGCGCCGCATGATGTTGATGGCCGCGTCGTGGCCATCGAACAGGCTGGCGGCGGTGACGAAACGCACCTTGTGCGTGGGGCGGTAGTTGGCCAGGGCCTGGTATTCAGCGGCGAGGTTGCTCATGGTGTCTGTCTCT